>JBOGHQ010000301.1:0-9421 GCA_050744785.1 Acidimicrobiales bacterium
TGGGTTACGGGGCGAGCAGCTCCGCCGCGCGGGCGGCTCGGTTGAGGTTGCCAGCGGCCTCGTGATCACCGCCAGACCCTTACAAGCGAGGCTGCATGGATATCGATGCACGCCTCTGCATAGGAAGCCGGCCCCGCACCTGAAAGGCCCGCCGGCGGTGCCGACGCCGGTCGGTCAGCCCTGGAGGGCTTCGGCCTTCCGCCGGTGCTCCCGGGCCATCGACAGACGCCGCGCCGGGTCGGCCCCGCAGAGCTGGAGGAACCGGGCCACCGTCTCCTCGGCATGGGCCTGCTCCATGCGGATCTCGGCCTGCTGGGCGGTGGTGGCGTCCTCGAGGGCCGAGTCGAGGTAGGCCTCGGCCTTGGACAGCCACCGGGCGGCCTGGTCGAGATAGGGGCGACCCCCCTCGGGATCGGCGGCCGCCTTGTCGAGTCGCTGCTCGGCCACCCGCCGGGCCGAGGCCCCCCGCAGGCGCCGGCAGTAGCCGTCTCGCGGGCCGCCGGCGATGAGGGCCCGGCCGTAGGCGATGGAGGCCTCCTTCCACTCCCCCCGCTGGTAGAGCTGGTCGGCGGTGGCAACCAGGTCGTCGTAGACCGTCACGGGCGGCCAGATACCCGGGCGTGGACCAGCGGCAAACGGTCGATCACAGGACCCTCCTCCTCCCACTCGGGCTCCTACGGCTCGGGCGGGACGGTGGTGGGCGGCGGGATGTCGAACGTCGTCGTCGTGGTCGGCGGCCGGGTGGTGGTCGTGGTCGGCGGCCGGGTCGTGGTGGTCGTGGTGGTCGGCACCGTGGTCGTGGTGGGCGGGAGCGTGGTGGGCACCGTGGGCGGCGGCGTGGGCGGCGGCGTGGTGGGGGGCAGGGTCTCGGGCGGCAGGGTCTCGGGCGGCAGGGTTGTGGTGGGCAGCGTCGTGGTGGTGGTGGGAAGCGTGGTCGTGGTGGTCGAGACCACCGTCAGGTCGTCCAGGTCCGGGTCGTCGTCGCCGAAGGGCAGGAGTCCCAGCCCCGACGCGGTGACCAGGACTCCCAGGAAGAGCACCAAGAGGAGGAACCACCGGCGCCGCCACCATGGGTCCTCTTCGTAGACGACGGCGTCGCCGTCCTGCTCGACCTCGGTCCGCCGCAGCACCCGGCCCGCCCGGTGGTCCCGGCCGGTCAGCCGCCCGCCAAGGAGCGTGCGGGCCCGACCCAGGTTCTCGTCGACGTGGCGGCGGAGCTGATCGAGCTCGAGGTCCTCGGTGTCGGCAGTGGCGCCGGCGTCAGCGGTCGGGCCGTCACCGGCGCCGGCGTCGGGGATCGTGTCGCTGACGGCGCCGGCGTCGGGGGTCGGGCCGTCACCGGGACGCCCCAGGCCAGTGGGAGTTTCGCCCGTGTCGGGGCCGTCGCCCCCCGCCGTCCGCTGGTCGTCGGTCACTGCCTCGATTCTCGCCCATCTGGGAGCCGCGGCGGTGACGGTCGGCGCTTGGGGAGCGCTGGTGGTGGCTGCCCCGCCCCCGGAAAGGGACAGGCGGGGGGCGGAGCAGTCACCGCGGGTTCGCAAGACAGGTGGGACTGAGCTTGTGGAACCTCTCTCGGTCCAACGATGCCGGTTCGGGATCGGTTCCCGGAGTTCCCGGCGAATGGGACGAGTGGTCAGGCAGCCCGCCGGAAGCGGCGGACGGCAAGGGGGCCGAAGACGGCCACGATGCCGACCGTCCAGGCCAGGGACTGCACCACGGCGCTGGTCGTGGGACCGCCCAGGGCCAGCGCCCGCACGGCGTCCACGGTGACCGAGAGCGGCTGGTGCTCGGCCACGACCTGGAGCCATCCCGGCATGGTGTCGACCGGAACGAAGGCCGACGAGGCGAACACCAGCGGCGCCAGCATGGGGAAGCCGGCCGCCTGGGCGCTCTCGGCGGAGCGCACCGAGAGCCCGATGAGGGCGAAGATCACCGAGAGGGAGCACCCGAACAGCAGCAGCACGCCCAGGCCGGCCACGAAGGCGGCCGGATTGGTGTGGATGCGGAACCCCACGAGGGTGCCCACCAGGCACATGAGGAGCACGACGAACACGTTGCGGACCAGGTCGCTGACGATGCGGCCGCTCAGGACGGCGGACCGGGCCATCGGCAGTGACCGGAAGCGCTCGATCAAGCCTTTGGTGAGGTCGTCGGCCAGCCCGATGCCGGTGCCCATGGCGCCGAAGGACACCGTCTGGGCGAAGATCCCGGGCATCAGGTAGTCGACGTAGTCGACGCCCGGCGTGCGGATGGCACCACCGAAGGCGTAGCGGAACAGCAGCACGAAGATGACCGGCTGCACGGTGGAGAACACCAGCAGCTGGGGCAGGCGGACGATCGTTCGCAGGTTGCGGCCCGCGATGGCCCAGGTGTCGGCGACGGCCCAGGCCAGGCGGCGGGTCGAAGCGACGCCGGCCAAGCCGGCGCCGGCCGGGGCGGTGCCGGCGGTCATCGCCGCCCTCCGACGGCCATGGCGCCCCGGGCCTCGGGCTGCTGCTCCTCGTTCGCCTCACCCTCAGCCCGGTGACCGGTGATGGCCAGGAAGACGTCGTCGAGGCTGGGCTCATGCAGCGACACCGACACCGGTACCAGGCCCTCGTCGTCGAGCCGGCCCAGCACCTGGATCAGCACACGCGGCCCGTCGTCGACCTCGAACCGGATGAGGGCGCCGTCCCGGTTGAGCGTGCCGGCCGCGAAGGGGGCGAGCACCCCGGCCGCCCGGCCCGCCTGCGCGTCGTCGGACAAGCCCACCTCCAGGGTGGTGGTGCCGAGGCGGGCCTTGAGCTCGGCGGCCGTTCCCTCGGCCACGATGTGGCCCTCGTCCACCACCGCGATGCGGTCGGCCAACCGGTCCGCCTCTTCCAGGTACTGCGTGGTGAGGAGCAGGGTCATGCCCTCGGCCACCAGCTGCTTGATCACCGACCACAGCTCGGTGCGGCTGCGGATGTCCAACCCCGTGGTCGGCTCGTCGAGGAACAGCACCGGCGGGCGGTGCACCAGGGCGGCGGCCAGGTCGAGGCGGCGCCGCATACCGCCCGAGTACGTGCGTACCGGCCGGTCGGCGGCGTCGGTGAGGTGGAAGTGGTCGAGAAGCTCGGCGACCCGGTCGGCGATAGCGGGGCGCTCCAGGTGGGTCAGGCGGCCGATCAGGCGCAGGTTCTCCCGCCCGGTGAGGTTCTCGTCGACGGCGGCGTACTGCCCGGCAAGGCCGATGCGGGCCCGGACCAGGTCGTCCTGCCCCACCACGTCGGCCCCGAGGACGCTGGCCCGGCCGGCATCAGGTGGGATCACAGTGGTGAGGATGCGCACCATGGTGGTCTTGCCGGCGCCGTTGGGGCCGAGGAGGCCGAACACCGTGCCGGCCGGCACCGACAGGTCGACCCCGTCGAGGGCCAGGACGCTCCCGAACCGCTTGGTGATGCCCTCGGCGGCGATGGCGGCGTCGCTCATAGCGGCCACCCTTGCACGATGCTTGAGGTATGTCAAGTATCTAACCAATCCAATATTAGGATGGCCTGAACCATAGTCCCCACCCTGGTATCCTGACGACGTGGCCGCCACCCGCTCCCCCGCCAGCGCCGTCTTGGCCGCCGAGGCGTGGCGGGCCCTGCTCGACTACTTCTTCGAGAACCGCGACCGGCACGTGGCGCTCGCCGCCGAGTTCGGCCTCACCGTCGGCGACATGAAGACACTGCTCTCCCTTCGCTCTGACGAGCCCTGCTCCATGCGCAGCCTGGCCGCCGAGTGGAAGTGCGACGCCTCCAATGTCACCTGGCTGGTGGACCGGCTGGAGGAGCGAGGGCTGGTGGAGCGGCGCACGTCGCCGCTGGACCGGCGGGTCAAGACGGTGGTCCTCACCACCGCCGGCGTCACGATGAAGGAGGCCGTGTTGGAGCGGATGTACGAGCCGCCCGAGGCCATGTTGGCCCTGCCCCGTGAGGACCTGCAGGCCCTGGCCCGCGCCCTCGGCAAGCTGCGAGCCGACTGAGGTGGATCGTGATGAACTGCGGGCCGTCCAGCAGCCGCTGAAGGAGCGCTACCGGGACGACGCCGGGGCGGCCCTCGTAACCCTCCGTGCCGACGGCCGCGTCGGCGACGAGGCGGTCAGTTGCAGCGTCGAAACCGGTCGGGCCCTGGTCGAGGCGGGGCTGCACCCTGCCTCCGGCGGCGACGGCACCCTGGCCTGCTCGGGCGACATGCTCCTGCAGGCCCTGGTGGCCTGCGCCGGCGTGACCCTCAGGGCGGTCGCCACTTCCATCGATGTCCAACTCCGTGCCGCCACCGTGCAGGCCGAGGGCGACCTGGACTTCCGGGGCACCATGGCCGTGGACCGCACCACGCCGGTGGGCTTCAGCGCCATACGGCTGCGCTTCGACCTCGACACCGACGCCACCGGGGAGCAGGTCGAAAGCCTGGTCCGCCTCACGGAGCGCTACTGCGTGGTGTTCCAGACCCTGGCCGGGTCGCCGGCGCTGTCGATGACGGCCGGGGGCGTCCCCGCCGGCTGACCCGTTGCGGCCGGCCCTCCTCAGGCCGGGAGGTCGTAGCCCTGCTCGATGATCGTGCCCCGGATGCGGTCGAGGTCGACGACGGACTCGTCGTAGTCGACGGCCACCTCGCGGTCCGCCACCGACACCTCGGCCGAGTGGACGCCGTCCAGGGCGCCGACGGCGCCCTCGATGGCCGCCTTGCAGTGGTCGCAGTGGATACCGGGGACCCGGAGCGTGGTTCTGCCCATTGGTACGACGCTACCGCCCCCGGCAGCGGCGATCGGATGGCGCTGGTGGACGGCAACAACCACCAGATCGACGCATCGAGGCCGAGGCCGCCAAGCGGGAGGTGAGCGTGGTCGTCGTGGTCGACCTCATCCACGTGCTGGAGTATCTGTGGGGGGCGGTGTGGTGCTTCTTCGCCGAGGCCGACCCCGCCGCCGAGGGCTGGGTGCGCGACCGGGCCATGGCCGTGCTCGAAGGCAAGGCCCGCGATGTCGCCGCCGGCATCCGCCGTCGGGCCACGACCGCCGGGCTCGCTACCCAGAAGCGCAAGAAGGCCGACGACGCTGCCCGCTACCTCACCAACAAGGCCCCCTACCTGGACTACCCGACGGCCCTGGCCGCCGGCTGGCCCATCGCCACCGGCGTGATCGAAGGAGCCGTCCGGCACGTCATGAAGGACAGGATGGACATCACCGGCGCCCGCTGGAGCGTCGCGGGGGCCGAAGCCGTCTTGAAACTACGAGCGGTCCGCTGCAACGGTGACTTCGACGCCTACTGGCGATGGCATCTCGCCCAGGAACGACACCGCGTCCACGAGTCACGCTACGCCGACGGGCTATCCCCACAGCTGCGTAGTCCCTGCAGGGGAGCCGCACCCATTCCATTCCGTACTGATAGACCGCTTGGTCGGAGTATTGAGAGGTACGACCGTGGCGGCTACCTCGGCAGGCTGCGCCTCCGCCGCCTACGAACCAGGCGGGAGGTAGTTCACGGTGGTGGCCGCGGCGCGGTCGACCTCCTCGGGCGTCATGAGCACCGTCGTCTTGACGGTGGCCATGCCGCTCGCCCCGACCGCCAGTGAGACGGCGGCCGCGCTGGTGTTGTCCGGCAGGTCGACCACGACGTAGGCGTCGCCGTCACCGAAGCCGAAGTGGAAGCTCTCCACCTGGCCGCCCATATCGGCGGCCATCTTCTCGACCGCCGACCTCCGGGCGCTTCCTCCCTTGGCGACGACGCCCTTGACGCCCGCGGCGGTATAGGACGCCACGATCAGGTACTTGGGCATGCCCTCCCCCTCTCTGTCACGAGGTCCCCAGTGTGCAACCGGGCCGCCGCCGTGTCGAGTGGGACCCGCTCCGTACAGGCTGGCCAAGGCCGTCAGAAGAACGTCAGGAGAGCGTCATCCGGTGGCCATGGACGTGAGACGGCCTGGAAACACCGCGCTTCTAGTCATGACCACGCCGGCCCAGGCCGCCGTCCGGCTCCTGGGCCCGTTCGAGGCGGCCGCCGTGATCGCCCGGCTGGGCGGCGAGGCGGCCACGGTGATCGCCGACGCCTTGGCCGCCGCGTCTGGCCCGCTCCGGGACCTCCCCTACCGGACCGGCCCCCTCGTCGACATCGCCGCCATCCACCACGCCGCCTCCGACGGGCGGCTGTTCGCGACCTGAGAGGAGCCTCGATGGGAGCCAACCACGGCCACGCTGGTCACACCGGCGCTCCGCCGCTCCGCCGCTCGGCCGCGTCCGACCGGCGCTCCCTCCGCATCGGCATCGGCGGCCCGGTGGGCAGCGGGAAGACCGAGCTGGTGGCCGCCCTGTGCCGGTCCCTCCTCCCCCGGCTGTCGCTGGCGGTGGTGACCAACGACATCTTCACGAGAGAGGACGCCGCCATCCTGGAACGACGCGACGTCCTGCCCCGCGAGCGCATCGCGTTGGTCCAGACGGGGTGCTGCCCGCACACGGCCATCCGGGACGACATCAGCGAGAACCTCGACACCCTCGAGGCCATGGAGGCCCGGTTCTCGCCCGACGTCGTCCTGCTGGAGAGCGGCGGCGACAACCTGACGGCCACGTTCAGCCGGGCACTGGTGGACGCCCAGGTCTTCGTCATCGACGTGGCAGGAGGCGACAAGGTGCCCCGCAAGGGCGGGCCGGGCATCACCACGTCCGACCTGCTGGTGGTGAACAAGATCGACCTGGCCCCGCTCGTGGGCGCCGACCTGGACGTGATGCGCCGGGACGCGGCGGCCCAACGGGGCGAGCGGCCTACCGTGTTCGTGTCCCTGCGGTGGGACCCACTGGCCGCGGCGGTGACCGGCTGTGTGGATCGGTGGCTGGCGGCGGCGCGGTCAGCGTGACAGCCGGCCTGCGGTGCCGGGCCTCGGTCCGCGCCGAGGCGTCTCGAGGTGCCAGCCACCTGACGACGGTCCGATCCGCCGATCACGCTCCGGGCCACCACCGGAGGGACCCTGTACCTAGCCTAGCCGCCAGCGCGGCCGGGCCGCTGGGCGGCGACGAGCTGTGCCTCGATGTCGACGTGGCGCCCGGGGCCCGGCTGGAGGTGCGGACGGTGGTGGCCACACTGCTCCTGCCCGGGCCGGGAACCAAGCCGTCGGCGGCTCACCAGCAGGTGGCGGTGGGCGAGGGCGCCGAGTTGCGCTGGCTACCGGAGCCGGCGGTCGCGTGCGAGGGCGACCACCGGGCCGTGACCCGCATCGACCTGGCCGGCGACGCCCGTCTGCTATGGCGGGAGGAGCTGCTGCTCGGACGCCACGGCGAGGAGGGAGGGTCGGTCCTCCAGCGCCTGGAGATCGACAGGCCGGGGTGCCCCTCCTTCGCACCGAGCACGCAATCGGGCCCCGCTGGCCCGGCTCGCAGGGGCCGGCCGGCAGTGGCGGTCAGCGGGCGTTCGGTCTCGCCGTGGTCGTCGGGCTCGGCCCGTGGCTGGCGCCGGCCGGCACCGGCACCGGTGCGGCGGTGGCGTCGTTCCGACTGGGCCCGGACGCCGTTCTCGTCACCGCCGTGGCGACGGGCGCCCTGGCCCTCGCCGGCGCGCTGGACGGCACCCTCCGGGGCTGGGCCGACTGACCGCAGGACGGCGGCGCCCTGTCAGGAGTCGGCCCGTCACGGCGTGCGTAGGGACCGCCGTAGAACAACTTGGGCGGCCAGAGGCCGACGTAGGACGCCACCACAAGGGTGACTCGACAGCGGGCGCGCACGTTGTTCTGTAGCGGGCCCTTGCAGCTGACCGGCGCGCCATCGCACCATGGGCGGTGTGTCGGCTGGGTGGGCTGTTGCACCCGGCAGGCTGGGCCTGTCGAGTTCAGTGCGGGCTGCCTGGCCGCCCCGGCCCGTCGGTGGCCGCTTGACGAGCCGCCACTAGCTCCCGGCGTGACGGCACCCCGAGCTTGCGCAGCGCCCGCTCGACGTGGTGGTCCACCGTGCGAGCCGAAAGGTGGAGCCGCTGGGCGATGCGGGTGCTGCTCAGTCCCGACGCGACCAGCTCCACCACCTCCCGCTCCCGGGCCGACAACACGTCGTCGTAGTCCCTACGGCGACGGCGCGCCGCGTAGGGGAGGGCGACGTGGTGGCGGCGCAGCTCCCGCCGGACTCGCCCGTCGTCCCACTCGGCGCCGAGGCCCCGGAAGGCGTCGAGGGCCGCCAGCAAGGCGGCCCCGCCCGCATCGGCGTCCCGCCTGATCAGCTGGCGTCCCCGTCGCTCGCCAGCCAGCGCCGCCTCGTAGGGTCGCGGCAGGGCCGCCCACGCCTGATGCGCGTGGGAGAAGCGGGCCGGCCCCTCGTCGTCGGCGAGCAAGGCATGGCAGGTGGCCACCGCCGCCGCCGCCGCCGGCGCGGCCCGCCCGGCCAGACCCCGCTCCAGCTGCTCGGTCCAGTCCCTGGCCTCCTCCTCGGCCCCGCAGGCGACCAGAGCCTCGACCGCGGCGGGGGCGGCGTCGAGGGCCCAGGCCCAGATGCCCTTTCCCGCGGCCGTGCCCAGGGCACGCAGAGCCACCGCCCGCGCTGCGCCCGCCTCGCCCCGGGCCAGGTGGAGCCGGGCCAGGCCGGCTGCGGCCATGCCCATGGTGGGGATGGCGCCGCAGCGCGCCGAGCGGTCCATCGCGTCGGCCAGCCGGGGGTCGACGTCGGCGATCTCGCCCGAGGCCAGGTCGACCAGGCCCCGGACGACCGACGCCTGCACGGCCGAGGGAACGTCCATTGCCCCCTCCTCGAGGGCGGCCGCGTCCGCGGCCAGGGCCTCCCAGTCGCCGGTGAGCCACCTCAGGAGGAGGTCGACGGCCAGGAGCGGGCTGGTGAAGCGGTCGTAGCCGAGGGACTCGGACTCCCGGATGCCAAGAGCGGTCCACCGCCGGGACGCCTCGTAGCCGCCGACGTAGCAGGCGCTCACCGCCAGGTTGGTGCAGGACCGCACCCAGTCGATGCGCTCGTCGTCGCGGGCGCCGGCCGGCGGGGGCTCGGGCTCGGACCGTGCCGCGGCAGGGTCACCCACCGCCGAGAGGACGGCGGCCCGGTTGGCCCGCACGGCGCGGATGACCACCTCGTTCCCATACTCGGCTGCGGCCCGACCCGCTTCCTCGATCCAGCCGAGATGCTCGTCGAGGCGCCCCTCGACGACCCAGGGGGACGCCAGGGCGCTCATGGCCAGTGCTCGGAGGCCGGGCTGGTCGGCGAGATGGGGAACGGCGCCGGCGATGTGGCGGTGCGACGCCGACGCGTCGCCGGCCTGATGGAGCAATGAGCCCAGATTGAACAGCAGCGGACCGCGCATGACCCGTGGCAGGCCACCTCCTGCGACCACGCCGGCGACGGCGGCGATGGCCTCCCCGTGGGTGAGCCCCTCGAGGGCGGCGACACTGAGGTCCGCGGCCAGCTGGCCCCGGGTCGCGGCCGCGATGCCCGGGGCCGACA
>JBOGHQ010000302.1:0-1669 GCA_050744785.1 Acidimicrobiales bacterium
AGACACCACAGACGAACGAGGTCCCGGGCCACCCCATCATCGCCGACCGTTGCTACGCCCGCCCGCGACCCGCTCAACACCGATTCACATCACCCCCAGGTGACCCACGGCCATGAATGCTGAGACCCTGCGCCGGGCCGGCGGCCCAGCCACCACGGTGTGGGAGCGGCGCCGCCATGCGCCCGATGCCCTGCGCCTGTTCCTCGGATTGGGTGATGTGGCCTGGCAGCCGCCCTTGTCGGCGCAGGCCGGCGCGCCGGCCCCTGGCGTGGACGAGGCGCTGGCTGATCACGGCCTCCTGCCCCGGTCGCCGGTGGCAGCGGACCTCGGCCCCGGCTCCGTGCTCGGCCTGGTGGGGCCCAGGGAGACGGTGGCCGGCCTGCTGCGCAGCCTGGTGTGCCAGGCCGCCGTCCACCACGGCCCGTCCGACCTGCGCATCGCCGTGCTCACCGAGCCCGCCCTGGCGCCGGAGTGGGACTGGGCCAAGTGGCTGCCCCACACCGAGGGCCTGCGGGCCGCGGGCCGGGAGGACGCCGAGGCACTGGCGTCGGCCTGGGCCCCCGGCGACGGTGCCCCGTGCCTGCTGGCGGTGGTGGACGGGGACGGCTTCACCGAGGGCCGCCTGGCCCCGGTCCGGGACCTCCTGGCCTCGGGGGGCGTGGGCGGGGTGGTGGTGGCGCCGAGCCCGGCCCGCCTGCCGTCGTGCTGCACTGCCGTGCTGGAGCTGGCCGGCCCCGACGGCGACGGCCGGTTGCACGAGCCGGCCGGCGACGCCGGCGTGGACGGCCTCCTCCTGGCCGGGGTGCCCGAGGCCGAGGCCCGCCGCTGCGCCCGGGCCCTGGCCCGCCTCGAGGACCCCGAGGAGGGCGACGGCGCCGGCCTGCCCGACGAGGTGCCCCTGGCCGGCCTGCTTGGCCTGCCGGCCGTCCACGCCGGCGAGGTGGGGCGGCGCTGGCGGTCGGCGCCGGCCGCCTCGTCGTTGCGGGCCGTGGTGGGTGCCACCGCCAACGGGCCGCTGGTCCTCGACCTGGTGGCCGACGGCCCTCACGCCCTGATCGCCGGCACCACCGGCGCCGGCAAGAGCGAGCTGCTGCGCACGCTGGTGGTGTCGCTGGCCGCCGCCTACGGGCCCGACCAGCTCGCCTTGGTGCTGGTGGACTACAAGGGCGGCAGCGCCTTCGCCGAGTGTGCCCGCCTGCCGCAGGTGGCGGGCATGGTCACCGACCTGGACGAGCAGTTGGGTGAGCGGGCCCTGCGATCCCTGGAGGCGGAGCTGCGCCACCGCGAGCAGGTGCTGGCCGAGGCCGGCGCCGCCGATCTGGCCGAGTACCACTGCGGCGGGGCCCAGCCCGGCGGCCAGGAGCCGCTTCCTCGCCTGGTCGTCGTCGTGGACGAGTTCGCCACCATGAAGGCGGAGCTCGGCGACTTCGTGGACTCGCTGGTGGGCATCGCCCAGCGGGGCCGCAGCCTCGGTGTCCACCTGGTGCTGGCCACCCAGCGCCCGTCCGGCGCCGTCAGCGACAACATCCGGGCCAACACCAACCTGCGCATCGCCCTGCGGGTGCAGGACGTCCCCGACTCCACCGACGTGCTGGGCACGCCCCAAGCCGCCGCCGTGGACCGGCGCCGGCCGGGGCGGGGCTTCCTGCGCCTGGGGCCGGGCGAGGTC
>JBOGHQ010000303.1:0-1923 GCA_050744785.1 Acidimicrobiales bacterium
CAGCTGCTCCGCGTGGAGAGCGTGGTCCGTGAGGTGGACGGCACCCTCCAGCCCCACCGGCTGGCCACCTACCTGTTCGAGCTGGCCAGCATCTTCACCGCCTTCTACGAGCAGTGCCCGGTCCTCAAGGCACCCACGCCCGAGCTTCGGGCCTCCCGCCTGGTCCTCTGCGACCTCACCGCCCGCACCCTGCGGCTCGGCCTGGGCCTGCTCGGGATCGAGGCGCCCGACCGCATGTAGCGCCGGCCGGCGGCGATCGCCTCAGTCCGTCCTGGCGAGGAGGTCCTCCACCCGCTGCAGCAGGTGGAGCGGGTCGAACGGCTTGGTGAGGTAGCCGTCGGCGCCGGCCTGGTCGCCGGCCCGGAGGTCCGCCTCCTGGGCCTTGGCCGACAGGAGCAGCACGGGGATGGTGGAGGTCTCCGGGTCAGACTTCAGGGCCTTGGCCACGTCGAGCCCGCTCAGCTTGGGCATCATCACGTCCAGCACGATGATGTCGGGCCGCTCGGAACGGGCCCGCTCCAGCCCCTCCACACCGTCGCTGGCGATCACGACGGTGTAGCCCTCCATCTCGAAGTTGACCTTGAGCAGCTTCTGGATGACGGGGTCGTCATCCACCACCAGCACCGTCGCCGCCACGACCCCAATGCTACGCCTCCTCGGTCCGCCTAGGATCGTGAGCCGCTGCCCTCGTAGCTCAGCGGATAGAGCACCGGCCTCCGGAGCCGGTTGCGCAGGTTCGAGTCCTGCCGAGGGCGCCCTCACCACAAGCCTTCACCAGGCAGTTTACCTGGTGAAGGCTGGCCAGCGGGTGCCACCAGTGACCGCTGGAGACCCCCAGTTGCCGTTCTGATTGGGAAGGCTGTGGGAAGGCCGGCGACCGCCAAGCGGCGGATCGCCTTGTCTGTGGACGCCAGAGGCGGGCGCGGCGCTGCTACGTCAGGCCATGGCGGCTCGGGCCGAGCTCGACCTGTACAGCTAGCCTCGATTGTTCGTCCAGCGTCCTGGCGAGGTCCTGATGTGCGATCTCGGGCTGGCGGTGGCGTCGCCGCACGTGGCATTCCGTGGTCGACGCGTGTCGTCAGGAGGGCTTGCGGTACAAGGGTTTGACGCGCCTGGGGGGCCATCTGGGCCGGCGCGACGAGCCCGAGGTCGCCCTCAGCAAAGAGCGGCGCGTAGGCGGGCGAAGGCGTTGTCGAGGGCGTCGCGCCACGGCCAGGTGACATCGATGCGCAGGTGCAGGTCCCGGCCACGGCGAGCGATGCGGGCAGCGACGTGCAAGAGCTGGTTGCGCAGCGTGACCGGCTCGGCATTGGCCAGGGCTCCGGCGAGGCACAGCCTCGCCGTCCAGGCCAACAGATCCTGGGCCACCATGGTCATGGCGAACCAGACCTGGTTGCGGACGAAGTCATCGAACGGCAGATTGCGAAGCCCGCAGGCCCTGGCCCCGCGGATGCGGTCCTCCACCCGGGCATGGCGGCGCTGGCGCAGCTCCAAGGGGGCGATCGGGCCGGTGGCGTCGGTGAGGAAGCAGGTGTGGCGGAAGCCCTCGGAGGTGTCGAACAGCGACAACTGGGCGCCGGGATGGGGACGCTCGCGCCGACAGATGAGCCGGGCGCCGCTCGGCCAGGTGCCCAGGTCGGCGAGATGGGTGAGCTCGATGACCCATGCCCCGGGGCGGCGGCTGCCGTCGGCTTCGACGGCCGGCACCCAGTCCTCCTCTTGGACCAGCAGCAGTGCGTCACGGACCCGGCCATCGACGTCAAAGCCAATAGAGAAGCCGATGTTGCGCTCCACCAGGGCGTCGACGAAGCCGTGGGTGGCGCCGGCCGAGTCGGCCCTGGCGAGGATCGGGTGCACGACGAGCGAGGCATCGTCGCCGGGGCCATGGCCCACCCGCCACTCCGGCGGCAGCTGGGCCAGGGC
>JBOGHQ010000304.1:0-9001 GCA_050744785.1 Acidimicrobiales bacterium
ACGACCGGCTCCGTCGCTTCGCCGGTTCAGAGCCGGCGCCCGCCTCGGCCGTGTTCGACGCGATCCGCGCTGTGACCCTGAACGGCCGGCTCTCCCTGCTGCTGCTGGCGGCCGGCCTTGTCGTGGCCGGACGGTTCGCCCGTCGCCGGCCGTCGGCGACGGGAACGATGCCGCCGGCGATTCCGGACGGCGCGGCCTCCTCGACGCCGGCTGAGGAGCCCGCCGAGGCGGCGGCCGCCCCCTCCGGTACGTCGGTGCAAGGCCACGTCGACGAGACAGACCTGCAGCATCTCGCCGAGCAGCTGGTGGGGCAGCTGACGGCGTCGTCCAGCGCTGATACCGGCGACGAAGCTGTCCCGGACGTCGTCCGCCGGCAGGGCCATCCGATGGTGTTGGCGTCGGTCTGGGCCTCGCTCGTGATCGGGACAGGGGTACTGGTGACGGCCCTGGCCCGCACCCGTAACCTCGGCGGGCTGGAGAAGCGACCCCTGGCGCTGGTCGTCAGCGGGCTGGGACTGGCGTATGGCTTCTGGTCGGCATCCGGTTGGCGGGCCCGACGCCGGCCCCCGCCCGTCGAGGGTGCTGATGCGGAGGTGCACTGGGAGGCGGCGCGCCTTCTGTGTCTTGGGGCGGCGGCCAGCAGCGCCCTGGGCATGGTCTGTGCCCTCCTGCCTCGGCCCGCCACCATCGAGCCGTTCCATGGTGGCCTCCTTCTCGATGCCGTCCGGGGTTGGGGTGCCTCGGTCGGCAACGTCGGGCTGTTGCTCGGGCTCGGTGGCTTTGCCGCTCCGGGAGGAGGTCCGACCCTGCGATCGCAGGCGTGGTTCGTGGCGCTCGTGCCGCCCAGGTCCCGTCCCGGAGCCCGATCGGGGCGAGAGGGGTGGGGCGGCAGAGGCGCCGGTAGGGCCCTCCGCCGGCGCTGGTGGTCACTCCGGAGGACGGGCCCAGCTGCGGATCCCGAGCACCGGCGTCGGTGGAAGCGGACGGGGCTGCGCTGGACGCGCGTCCACCGCGCCACCGCGCCCGGCTCCGGCTACGAGGCGGAGAGCGAGAGTCCCATCGTCGTCGTGACCATCGAGGCCGCCCATCGGCCGTCGTTGTCGCGGGGCGAGTACGTGGGCGCCACCGTGAAGGATGCCATCACGATCGCCTTGCGGCAGTCCGGAGTCGACTTCGCGCACGCCGCGCTGCAGCTGGTCGACCCCGGGGTGCCGCCCACGCCGGGCAGGCCAGGGTCCGGGAGGCCGGCCCGGGTCCGGGTGGCCGAGGCCCGCGAGGACGAGACCAAGGCGTTGCTCCCTCCGGGCCGGGACTCGATCCTGAGGGATTCGCCTGTCGTCGTCGCGGTCGAGGTTCCGAGCGATCCGGACAACGATCCGTCGCCCACGGTCACGGTCACGGTCCGGGCCGGGGGCCATCGCGCCGGCTCCAGGAACCTGGTTTGCACCTTGGACGAGACCGCGTCGGTGGCGGCCCGGTACCGCAGCAACCCCTATCTCGTGGATGAGGGAGAGCAGGTCGTCTCGACCTCGTCCGCGGAGTCTTGGGCTGCCGCTGCCATCCGGATTCGCAACGGCGAGCAGCTCCTCGTCGAGCACGACGGCGCCACGGCCGCCATGACCGTCTACGACGGTTGGGCGGAGCAGGTCCTAGGCGTCAACGCCGCGCTGTTCCGGCTGACCAGGGAATCGTACGAGGGCACCATCGAGGAGCTCGAAGAGCTTCAGACTGAGATGGAGCACGCCGGCGACATGGACCCGCGAGTCGGCGACCGGGTCCAGCAGCTGCGGGCCCGCCTGTCCTACGTGGCCGCGGCGGAAGCGTTGTCGGAGTCCTCGGCTGATGCCAGAGCTTTCCTCACCACCGCCCTGTTGCATGCGGCGATGAACCTCAACCACCGCTTCGACGACCCCGGTGCCATCGAGCAGACGGTCCGCCAACCGGCCCGGGAGGCGTTGCAGCGGCACCGCCGTCAGCGTCAGCCTGGCCCGACGCAGAACACCATGCCGGACGCGTATCGGGACTTCCTTTTGGCGACGGTGGTCGGAGAGCTCTGGACGGCCGGCGCGGCCACCTCGCAGGAGATCGGCACCCGGCTCCACTGGGACCGATTCGACGATTCACGAGGCGGGGGAAGGACAGGTTGACCACTCAACTGGCCAAGATGCGTCGCACGGCCTGGACTTCGTCCAGGTCGACCGGCTGCACGGTCACCGATTTGCCCGAGCGGGGGGCGATGACCTGGTAGCCGTCGCCGGCGTAGATGGCGACATGACCGAGGTCGTGGACCTGCTGGCCCCCGCGGGTGAACAGCAGGTCGCCGGGCTGGAGTTCGCCTGACCGGATGCCCACGCCCATACGGACCTGGTCGTCGGTCGTTCGGGCCACGGCCACGCCCGCCTGGCGGTAGGCCCACCACACCAGGCCGGAGCAATCAAAGCCCTCCGCCGGCGACTCGGCGCCCCAGACGTAGGGCGTGCCCAGCACACGCAGCGCGGCCGCAACCACGGCTCGCCTGCCGGAGCCCGTCGGCGGCGCCGATCCTGCGGACCCGAGTCCGCCCGCGGCGGCTACCAGCGCGTCGACGTCGGGAAGGGCGGTCCCGTGCCCGTAGCGCGCCGACTTCAGAAGGACCTCCATGACATGGAGTGGCTGCGGATTGTGGACGCGAATGGACAGATTGAGGTCGTTGACGAGCGGTGCACCGCGGCAAAGCTCGTTGGCCGTCGTGTAGATGGCATCCCTGACGTTCTGCACCGAAGGGGTAGCCCCGGCCGGTCGACCCGGTGCCAGAGTGGCGAACCGGGCCCATGCCGATGGGAGCAGGCCCATGGGGCCGAGAGGGTGGGCCCAGCCGTCGGGCTGGGTCCGATCCCGGACCTGCACCGACCCATTGCTGCCGTCGAGGGCGGGGCCGACGATCGGGACCGCCACGTCACCGGTGACGGGGTCGGCGGCCCCGCCGGCGTGGCGGGATGCGACCCAGCCGATGCCGGCAAGCGTCTGCCACGGCAGTCCCCGGCACTGCTTGGCGGCCGCCTTGTAGACGCCCACCAACTCGTCGGGGATCTCGGCTCTCGCCGAGGACGTGAGGCCGTCGAGCGGGAAGGCAGACCGTGCCACCAGGATGATTGCGACCGTCCCACCGACCACCACCGTGCGGGTGACGATGCTCACGGTTCCCTTTTCCGGTTGACGCGCCGCCCGGACGCGACGAAGTCGAGCCATCAGCCAGCCTGCCGCGCTCGCCCCCGACAACATGTCCCTTCCTCTGTGCGGACCGACGATGTCCGTTGCCCTAATGCTCGCGCCGGTTGACCGGGTCGTCTACCGGCTGCGGTGGGTCAGCCGAGCAAGCCTGGCCGGCTGAGTTGGAAAACATTCCAGGTCACCGCAGCCGACGTCATGATCACCAGCCCACCGGCAACCGCCCGGCCGATTGCGGGCCAGCCCCGATACAGCACCCTCACGAAGGCGAGGCCCAGAGTTTGAGGCCAGCAAGTCCTGCGGTGCCGAATCCGGCCAGCGCCAAGCCGCCAACCGGGGAGAGCTCCGGAAGCCCGAGGGACAGGGCGACCGCCGGGTGGCCACGTCAAGAAACGACATCAGGATCAGCACGGAGGCGAGATGGCGGACCGAGAGCGACCCAGGTGCGGTTCGCCAGCCCTCTGCAATGGGATGCTCAACGCCGATATCCTGCCATGCCCACCGCCGCGCCCGAACCGGTCCTCGCACCGTCCCGCCCGGAGTTCCGTCGCATGATGAATCTGGGGGGAGCGGCGCTGATCAGCGGCGTCATGATGGTTTGCGAAAATCGAGTTGCGGCTGCCGTGCGCCTGCCTGATGGGTCCATCCGTGTCGAACACCTGCCACCGGTACATCCCCGGCGGTGGGCCCTCGCCGCCCGCCAGGTTCCCTTTGCGCGAGGACTCGCGGCTCTGGCCGCTGGCCTTTCGGCAAGTGTCACTGCCCTCCTGTGGTCGGCACGTGTGAGCAGCGCCGGTGCCGCCGATGTCGCCAGTGAGCCCCGACTCGACCAGATCGAGACCGCAATCGCGGCACTGCAAGCCTGCGCGACCGACGCACAGCGAGCCGAGATCGACGCACAGATCGATGGCTGACAGAAAGACAGCGCCGCCTGACAGCGGGAGGTTACGGTGCGCGGCGTGGACGGCGCGGGTGCACCGACGGAGCCCTCGTCGATCGACAACGCAGGGCCAGGAAGGCTGGGATGGCGGGGGCTGGCCATGCCGGCCCTGCTGGTCGTCGTCGCCACCTTCGGTGTGGCCCGCAGCATCGGCCTCGACCAGTCGTCGTGGCAGGGCGCCAGCTTCGGGATGTTCGCCACCTACGACAACCGCACGTCCCGCCATGTGCGGGTCACGGTCGACGGCGCCGGCCACGACCAGCCGGTGCGGGCCCGGCTCCCGCCGGAGTTGGAGGACGACGCCGAGCGGCTCCGGGTGCTGCCCACCGACGGCGCCGCCCGCCGGCTGGCCGCCGAGACGCTGGAGCGGGTGCCGGCCAGCAAGGGCGAGCGGGTGATGGTGGAGGTGCGCCGGCTGAAGATCGACCCAGAGGGCGGCGGCCTGCGGGTCTCCGTCGCTCCGCTCGCCTTCGGGGAGGCCCGGCGATGACCGCCGTCCGCTGGGCCGTGAGGGAGGCGGCGGAGGGGCGGCCGGGCCCCCTGGCCCGGGCGGTGGACCAGGTGCGGGTCATGGACCCCGTGCTGCTGATCCTGCGCCTCACCCTCCTGGTGCTCCTGGTCAACACCAACGACGACCCGCCCCTCTTCGTGGCCACCGCCGTCCTGTGCGCGGTAGCGCTTCCCGGCCGCCGCCTCGTCCGAAGCCCGTGGCTGTGGGCAGCCCTCTTCGTGGTGGTGGGCGCCCGGCAGGTGGCCACGTGGCACACCATCGACGACCACGTCATCGTGACCACGTACTGGTGCGGGGCCGTGGCCCTCGCGCTGGGCGCCCGGGACAGGCTGGGCACGTTGGCTCGCAGCGCCTGCCTGCTGGTGGGCACCCTCTTCGCCTTCGCGGCGGGGTGGAAGCTGCTGTCGGGCCAGTTCGTGGACGGCACGTTCTTCCGCTACTCGCTGCTGTTCGACAGCCGGTTCGAGGTACTGAGCGACGTGGTGGGCGGGACGGCCGACCATGTGCGCCAGGCCGGCGTGGCGTCCGTCACCGGCCTGCTGGCGGGGGGTGGGCCCGGCCCGGTGCTGCTCCAGGAGGGTACGAGGGCTTCGGCCCTGGCCCAGGTGCTGACCTGGTGGGGACTGGTGTTGGAGGTGGCCATCGCCGCCGCCTTCCTCCTGCCCCTGCCGCAGCGGTGGCACTGGTCCCGCCACGCCTCACTCGCCGCCTTCGCCTCCACCACCTACGCCGTCGTGCCGGTGGGCGGCTTCGGCAGCCTGCTGCTGGTGCTGGGGGCGGCCCAGACCAGGACCGCCCGGGGCCGCCTGGCCTACGCCGCCGGCGTGGCCGCCACCCTGGCCTGGTCGGGTCTCTGGCCCATTTTCTTCCTGCGCTGACCCCCAGCCGCGCATGTAGTCCGGTATTTACGTCGCGAATAGAGACACGACGCACTGAGCGCGCTATGTTTCAAGGCAACAGTCACGCGTGGCTGTGACAAGGGTGCGCTAACACACTGGGGAGTGGGGGGTCCATGAGAGTTCGACATCGTTCGTCGTTCAACGTGTCGCGGCGGGGAGGCCGGGACGAACGAGGTAGGGCGCGGGTCGTCGTACCCGTCCTCGGGGCGCTGGCATCGGTGGCGGTGCTGGCCGCCGGCCAGCTGGTGCCGTCGGGATCGGAGGGGGGCGAGGACGCCACCCCGGTCCGCAAGGCGGCCTACGGGGCGCTGCCGCTGGCGTTCGAGGCCAACAAGGGCCAGACCGACGCCGGGGTGGACTTCGTCGCCCGCGGCGGCGGCTACAGCCTGTTCACCACCCCCACCGGGATGGTGGCGTCGCTCACCAAGCGCACCGATGCTGCGGCCAACGCCACCGACAGCGACGAGGCCCGCTCCGCAGTGGTGCGCATGGACCTGGTGGGCTCGGACCCCGGCGCCAAGGCCAATGGCGGGGACCGCCTGGCCGGCACGGTGAACCACCTCGTCGGTGACCGGAGCCAGTGGCGCACCGGCATCCCGATCTTCGGCCAGGTCTCCTACTCCGGCGTCTATCCGGGCGTTGACCTCAAGTACTACGGCGACCAGGTCGGCTTGGAGTACGACTTCGTGGTGGAGCCGGGCGCCGACCCGAGTGTGATCACGCTGTCGTTCCCAGGCGTGCAGGCCCTGTCGCTGGCCGACAACGGCGACCTGGTGCTGAGCACCGAGGCCGGCGAGGTGCGCCAGACCAAGCCCACCCTGTACCAGGAACTGGGCGGCCGGCGCCAGGAGGTGCCGGGCCGGTTCGTGCTGCGCTCCGGCAACCAGGTCGGCTTCGAGGTCGGCACCTACGACACCGCTCGCACCCTGGTGATCGACCCCGTGCTGGACTACTCCACCTTCCTCGGCGGGAGCGCCAACGACTTCGGCTGGGGCATCGCGGTGGACCGCTCGGGCCGGACCTGGGTGGGCGGCGAGACCTCCTCAGCCGTCTTCCCGAGGGGCAACGACGCCCCGCCCGGGGCGACCAAGCCTGCCACCGGGACCGACGGCTTCGTGCTCCGGATGGACGCCGAGGGCGACGCCCTCGACTTCGTGACCTTCATCGGCGGCACCGGCGCCGACTCCGGCCAGGACCTGGCCGTCGACGGCTCCGGGAACGCCTACCTCACCGGCTCCACCGCCTCCTCCAACTTCCCGACCTCGCCCGGCGCCTACGACGCGACCTGCGGCACGGATGCCTGCGACGGTACGGCGGACCACTTCCTCACCAAGCTGAGCTCCAGCGGTGCGATCACCTACTCCACCTACCTCGGTGGCAGCGGCGTCGAGCAGCACGCGCCCGGCACGCCGTACTCGGGGTCGGCTGGGATCGCCGTAAAGGGCAGCATGGCCTACCTCCACTCCAACACGTTCTCGGAGGACTTCCCGCTCACGGATAAGGCCTTCCAGACGTCGTGCGGCAGCTGTGCCGACGGGAGCAGTGACGGGTACCTGGCAGTCATCGACACCTCAAAGAGCGGCGCCGCTGGCTTGGTGTACTCCACCTACGTGGGCGGCGACGGCGACGAGCAGTCCAAGGCCGTGGCTCTCGACGGCGGTGGCAAGGCCTATCTCACCGGCATCACCGTTGCCCTGGCTGCGGACCCCGATACGGGCGAGCTCACCGGCACCAACAGCTTCCCGGTGAAGTCGGCCTACCAGCCAACCTATCGGGGCGGCTACAGCGACGCCTACCTCACCAAGATCGATCCGTTCGCCAAGTCGGCGGAGAAGACCCTCAAGTACTCCACCTTCCTCGGCGGCGGCGGCCTGGAGGAGGGCTGGGGCGTGGCCGTCCGCAACGACCAGGCCTATGTGACCGGGTACACCACCTCGGGGCCCGATCCCTTTGCGGCCTTCGCCAATCCGCTGGACCCCGCCACCGACCCGGTGCCGTACTTCCCGACGACGGTCGGCGCCTACGACACCAGCTACGGCGGCCGGGCCTCGACGGACAGCGGCTCCACCCTGTTCCTCGATGGGGACGCCTTCGTGTTCGTCATGAACGACGACGGGGACGGGCCGGTGTGGTCCACCTTCGTGGGCGGGCCCGCGGCCGATTACGGCCAGGGAATCGCCATCGACTCGGCCGGTCAGGTGTACATCACCGGATGGACCACCTGCCGGATGCAGGACAACCGGGCCACCGCCGGGGTCAACGAAGCGCCCCCGCAGTTCGAGCCGTTCGACGACGACGACGACCCGAGCACCGATCCCATCCAGTTCCCAACCGGCCGAGGGCCCGGTGACCCGGACGCCACCGGCGTGGGCGACTGCGACGGGGCGAACCCTTACGGCACCGACACCGTGCCGGCCGGCACCTTCCCGCAGGTCAACCCGATCGTGGACCCGGGCCGGGGTCTGGACGAGTCGGCCATGGACTCCACGTACCTCGGCTTCGAGCTGCACAACTCGCCCACTGGCGTGTTCGTCACGAACCTGACGGCTGATGGGACCGCCGCCGACTACTCACTTGTGCTCGATGGGCCCGGCTTCGACCGCGGCTTCGCCATCGCAGTTCGGGACCGCAGCAGCGGCAACCGGCCCATCACACCGGAGGCATACGTCACCGGCCGGACCGGACGTCAGGGCTACCCGGTCGTGGGATCCACCGCACCGGGCGCCACCCTCTACGACGGCACCTACAACGGCGCCGGCCGGGACACATTCATCTCGAAACTGGTCGGTTAACAGATCCAACCCATGGGACGACGCAACGAAAGGAGAAGCACGTTGGGCAACACCAATAGGTGGAAGAAACGGGTGACGACCGGGGTGGGGCTCGGCGCCGGGGTGCTGGTGCTGTTCGCCGCCGCCGCCTTCGCCTGCACTCAGCGGGTCGGCACCTTCACGGTGTGCGAGCCGCCGTCGACGGTCTACAGCTCGGCGACCTGCGCCAAGGTCACGGGGACCACCCAGAGCGGCAAGGTCGGCGGCACCAACGGCGTCTCGAGTGGAAACACCTTCTCGGGGAGAGCCACCAACTTCAAGTCCAAGCTCTACCAGGTGACCTTCCGCGACGCAGGGTCCACCCAGGACTGCCACCGGCCCCTCACCAATGCCGCCACCCACTCCCTGGCCGACATCGCCACGGGAGCGACGAAGTTCGCCGGCCCGAACTTCTACAAGACCTTCGTGGTCCCGACCCAGACCACCACCGGCGCGGCACGTGTCTGTACCCAGGACGTGCCCGACGTGGTGACCGGCCAGGTCATCGACCTCACCGTCCTGTAGGGGGACAGCGAGCCTGAGCGACTCCCTCGCACCCGCGCCGGCGCCGATCGCCCGGCGCGGGTGGCTCGCGTCGGTAGCTCTCCTCGGCGTGGGCGTCGCCGCCCTGGCC
>JBOGHQ010000305.1:0-8275 GCA_050744785.1 Acidimicrobiales bacterium
CTCGTGGAGGTCGAGCCCGCCCTCGACCCTCTCCAGAAGCAGCTCCTCAGCCTTCTCAAGGTCCCCAGGAGCGCCTACAGCACGGCTCCCCAGTCACCCCGAAAATCACGCTGAAGCGGTCAACCGATGTGCGGAACGTAGGTTGTTGTTCTCCCCGGTCATGAACAGCACCGGGGTCGATCTCCTTGGCGAAGCGGAAGTAGTCGTCGGGCAGGGCGGCGTGGGCCGGGTTGGACGGCTCGTACTTCACGGCCCGGCCGGCCGACACCATCTTCTTGACGTGGCGGTAGTAGTTCATGCTGGTGGCGCCGTAGAGGTCGCCGCCCCGGCGGTGGGTGACGTCGGCCAGGTTCTCATGGGAGTAGAGGGCGGGCCAGCCCGTGCCCCACATGAGGCTGAGCATGTGGCAGGCGGGGACGTCGCACTCGCGGTGGAACTTGGACACGGCCCGGGAGAACAGCTTGCCCCGGGTGAAGCCGGGATCGTCGCACCAGGCCGGGTTGAGGTAGGGGAACCCGAGGACGTACTCCACCAGGTCGGGGGCGAGGGTGATCTTCACGCGGGACCAGGCCGGCACCCGGGGGTCAGGGCCACGCTGTTGGCCACCACGCTGGACACCCCGTCGACGACCTTGGCGAACAGCGACATGGTGAAGCTGTTGGCGCCCAGGCAGTGGCAGACCACATGGATCGGCGCGTCGCCGACGTGGGCCCGCATGGTGGCCAGGGCGGGCGGATAGTCGTAGAGCGCCACGTCGTCCATGGTCCAGCGGTGCTTGAACAGGTTGTAGGAGAACCGGTTGCTCATCCGGAAGTCCAGGCACCACACGTCGCCGAAGCCCTGGCTGTGGAGGTAGGCGACCAGGTTCTCGTGCTCGGGCATGATGAACATGTCGGTGGACGTGGTGAGGCCGTGGATGATCATGACGGCCTCGGTCGCCGGGCCGCCGCTCCTGCTCTGGAAGCGCTGCAGGCTGAGGCCCAGATCGTCCTCGGTCGTGAACCAGTGGGTGGTGATCTCGGCGTCGGGGACGCCGGCGAGGGTGTACAGCGGGATCTCACGAGCCACGGTCGGCCTCCTTCTGGTCGCCGGCCGGCCACGGCGCCCTGCCTCCGCCGGCGGCCTGGTTCGGGTCGATCCGCGCCAGCCGGTCGAGGTCCCGGCCGGTGCGGGAGTGCAGGTACCGGTAGGAGCCGGTGTCGATGCAGACCTGGTCGATGTCGTCGGCGATGGCGTCGAGGAGCTCGGGCGTCATGCGGCCCGGTGGGAAAGGATGTGTGGGTGGAACGCCGAGTGGCGGCGGGCGAGCGAGAGGAGTAGCTGCTCGCCGTGGAGGCCGCCCACCCTGTTGGGAATCAGCCGATGGTGAAGTCCTGGGTCTGCGGATTGAGATGGGCCAGCCGAACCGGACCGGCCATCACCGAATCGCTCACGCGGAAGACGTTGAGGCCCTTGGTGATCTCCGACTCGTAGACGAAGTTGTTGTAATAGTAGGTCGACCAGGCACCGCCGATCTCGTTGACGACGGCGCCTGCGGGGTTCGTCACGGTGCCGAGGGGCGGCGGGTCGGACCACGCCACTGTCGCCGGGTTGGCTGGGTCGCTGATGTCCACCACCCAGGTGCCGGCCTGATAGTGGCCGCCCACCACCACGTCCCGGCCGCTGCGCAGCGGCACCGTGTTGTAGTTGTGGATGGTGCAGTTCTCGTCCGCCGACTGCGACGCGGGAAGGACCCACTGGCCGAGCTTGGTTCCGGTGTCGGCGTCGTAGAGGAACATGCTCTTGTCGACGACCGGGTCAGTGGCCTCGCACTCGGGTTCGACGCCGCCGCCGGGCTCCCATCCGGCTGCGATGACCTCCCCATCCCATGTGAACGTCGTCGAGTGCCAGCGGCCGTTCGTGCCGGCCTGACCCACGCCGGGTTCGCTGATGGTGAAGAGCAGGGCCGGGTCCTCCAGCGTCCCGCCCGGTGTCTCGTTCTCCCCGATGTCGAACACGTTGATGAGGTCGGCACTAGCACAGGCCAGCTTGTTCTCGTCACCGAGGATCACCCCGGCATCGTGACAGCCGGTGCGAATGGCCGTGGCCGGGCCGGCCAGCGGCTCCCGTCGGAGCAGAGAGGCGCCTTGAAGATTGCCGAGAGGGACGGCGATCACATCCATGAAGTCGCCCAGTTCGTCCTGGGTCGCCTGGTCCGTCGTCGTGCCACAGCCGGCGCTGCTCGAGTTGTTGCTGTACACGATCAGGTTGCCGGCGGACACCCCGCCGACGGTCAGCGTGTGTGAGCCGCAGGGAAGCTCCACCGACGCCACGAGGTCGGGGTCGGACAGGTTCCCGATGTCGAAGACATGGACACCTTCCCACTGGGCCGGGACGACCTCACCGTCGCACAGACGTGGTGTGTTCTTCTTGCTGTTCCACGCCCGGACCAGGATGTTGTCCCAGACAACGAGGTCACCCTGGTCGCCGTTGCAGCGCTGGTGATGGAGCTCACTCGGGTTGTCGGGGTCGCTGATGTCGATGATGCGGAAACCGTCGTAGTTCCCGTGAAAGACGGTCCGGCCCCAGAACGCCAGGTCGCTGTTGATGTGGCGGGCACCATCAGGCAGCCCGAGGAAGCTCGACACATGTGGGCTGTGCCCCTTGGCGTGGATGTCCTGTGTCTGGGGCCGCGTCCCATGGTCAGCCTCCGCCGAGGCCGGCATGATGAGCAGCGCCCCAAGGGAAGCGAGAAGGACCAGCGGAGAACGAGGCAGCCGGCTCATGGGCAACACCCCCAGTGTCCGTCGCCGCCGATGCGGCTCGACTTGCTCGGAAGTCTCCACCCGCACTCCAATACGCGTCAAGGTCCTACACGAGATCCCTGCCGAGCCGCCCCGTGCGGGCGAGGGTCCTTCGGCGCTCGGGCTCGAAGAGCCGGAACCGTCGCCACCACCACACCAGGGCCACCAGCCCGGCGACCTCCTGCACGACGAGGACGGCGGTGGGCCGGTCCAGGCTCGGCAACCCGCCGTCGTCGCCGAACGACAGGCCGAAACCCGGCCACCAGAACACCGACGTGCGGGCCCACATCCCGTCCAGGGCCAGGTGCAGGAAGGTGCCGATGGGCAGGGCCAGGAGGCGGCGGCGCAGGCCACGGCGACCACGGGTGCCCAGCATCACGGCCACGAGCAGCACCACGCTGCCCAGCAGGCTGTGGAGCCAACGCGGCCCGCCGAGGACGGCGTCGACGGCGTCGGGCACCAGGGCGCCGGCGACCACCAACCGGTAGTCGATGGCCGGGTCCCGGAAGACCTGCCACACCGCCAGCAGCGAGAAACCCGCGAACCACAGCAGCACCTCAGCCCCCGACTGCCGGACGCCTGCTAGCCAGTGCTGTGACCACAAGCGTTCGCCCCGTCTGTTTGGGGTCGAGGCACTACCGGACGAGGATGCGACCGCACTGGTCGCAGAAGACCAGTGCGTCGGGCGGCTCCCGCTTGATGCGGGCCAGCTCTTGGGCCGGCAGGGTGAGGTGGCACCCGGCGCAGTTGGCACCCACCAGGCGGGCGGCCCCGATGCCGCCCAACCGGGCCCGCAACCTCTCGTAGGTGGCCAGCAGATCGGCGGGCACCTGTGCGGCGCAGCCGGCCCGCTCCTCCGCCATGGTGGCCAGCTCGGCGTCGATCTCTGCCTCGGCCGCGGCGATGGTGGCCCGGAGGCGCTCGGCCTCCTGTTCCGCCGCCGCCACCTGGCTTTCCAGGTCGGCCACCTCCGCGGCCAGCGGCTCGTCCTCCTCCATCGCCACCAGCACCTGGTCCTCGAGGGAGGACCGTCGCGACTTGAGCGACTCGATCTCGGCCGTCATGGCCAGGATGTCGCGGGTGGCGGTGACCTGGCCGGAGTACAGGCGGCCGTCGATCTCGGTGATGCGGTCGTCGGCGGCGGTGAGGCTGGCCTCCAACCGGGACTGGCGCCCCAGCACCTCGTCCCGGCGGGCGCCCAGCTCGGTCCGCTGGGCCCGCAGCCGGTCGCCGCCGGCCGTCACCGTGACCAGCTCGGCCCGCTCTGGCAAATGGGCCCGGCGGTGCCGCAGCTGGTCGATCGTCGTGTCGTGCTCCTGGACCTCGAGCAGCGCATCGAACACCGTCACGGCGATGCGGCCGCCGGGGGCACGGAGGCGGGCGCGGCGGTGACCGGCACCGGCGCCACCGTCGCGGGCGGGGCGGTGACCTCTGCGGTGGGCTGCGTCGTGGGCGACGTGATCGTCGGTGTCGCCGGGTCTGACGGGCCGCCGGGGCTGCTGGCTGTGGTGGAGGTGGTCCGGGGCCGTGTCCGGGGCCGGTCCGGCGACGACGGGTCCCGCAGGTACTTCGCCTTGCGCAGCAGCTTGGTGTTGGGTGGCTCGAAGTCGATGGCCTCGATGCCCTTCAAGGCCTCGCCCATGTAGCCACCCCAGATCCGGGCCGGGTAGGAGCCACCGGTGACATTGCGGCCCCCCACGAACATCTTCTTGTTGCCGTCCGGCGATCCCATCCACACCGCGGTGGAGAGCTGGGGCGTGAAGCCCGCGAACCAGGCGTTCTCCCAGTTCTGCGACGTGCCCGTCTTGCCGGCGACCTGCCGGCCGGGCAGTCGGGCGGCGGTGCCGGTGCCCTTCTCCACGACCGAGCGCAGGACCTGGGCGGCCAGCCGCGCCGTCTGGACCGAGAAGGCCCGCGTTCCCCTGGGGGGACCCTCGAAGATCACCTTCCCTTTACGGTCCAGCACCCTCTCCACGAACGACGGCGGGTGGTAGATCCCCTCGTTGGCGATGGTGGCGTAGGCGGCGGCCATCTCCAGCGGCGTCACCTCCTCGGCGCCGAGCGAGATGGACGGGAAGGCATCGATGCGGCCCTCGGGGATGCCGAGTTCGACGGCCATGTCCTTGACCTTCTCCAGCCCGACCAGGGCCCCCAGGCGCGCGTAGGCGCAGTTCAACGACCGGGCCGTGGCCTGGGTGACGGTCATGGTGCCGCCCTTGGAGCCCTCGTAGTTCCCAGGCTTGTACGGCGCGTGGCCCTCGACCCTGATGACACAGCCGGCCGACCCGTTGATGGTGTCGTTGGGGTTGTAGCCCTCCTCGAGAGCGGCCAGCAGCACGAAGGTCTTGAAGGAGGAGCCGGGCTGGCGCTTGCCCTGGGTGGCCAGGTTGTACTTGGCGGTCCCGAAGTCGTCCCCAGCGATCATGGCTCGGACGAAACCCGTCCCCGGTTCCACCGAGACGAGGGCGCTGGTGAATCGGCCCCGCAGCATCGAGGGGGGCAGGACCCGGTTGCGGTGCTCCTCGGCCGCCTTCTGGAGGTTGGGGTCGAGGCTGGTCTGGATGCGCAGGCCGCCCTTGAAGACGGCGTTGTAGCGCTCCTGCGG
Organism: Acidimicrobiales bacterium; assembly: GCA_050744785.1. GTDB lineage: Bacteria > Actinomycetota > Acidimicrobiia > Acidimicrobiales > JBOGHQ01. The sequence goes on from JBOGHQ010000305.1 coordinate 5,389, forward strand.
GGTCTCGCCCAGGCGCGTGTCGGCCAGGAGCCGCTGCTTGACCTCCTCCACGAAGTAGTCGTTGGGGGGCGGGAGGGGCTTGAAGATGCGGGTGGGGACGGGGTCGCGCCGGATCTGCTCCGCCTGCGACGCGGTGAGGTGGCCGTTGGCGATCATCTGGTCGAGGGCCAGGCTGCGTCGGGAGCGGGCCCGCTCCGGCTGCTTAACGGGGTCATAGCCGACCGGGTTGCGGATGATCCCGGCCAGCAGCGCGGCTTGGCCCAGGGTGAGCCGCTCCACCTCGGCGTTGAAGTACGTCTCGGCCGCGGCCTGCACGCCATAGGCGCCGTTGCCGAAGTAGACGATGTTCAAATAGCGCTCGAGGATCTCCTCCTTGGAGAGCCGGTCCTCGAGGCGCATGGCCAGCACCGCCTCCTTGACCTTGCGGTCGATGCTCTTCTCCGGCGTCAGCAAGGAGTTCTTGACCAGCTGCTGGGTGATGGTGGACCCGCCCTGCTCCACCCCGCCCTCCGAGACGTTGGCCACCAGGGCCCGCACGGTGGAACGGAGGTTCACGCCGCCGTGGGCCCAGAACCGCTCGTCCTCCATGTCGAGGATGGCGTTGACCACGTGGTCCGGCACCCGGTCCAGCGGGACCGGGGACCGGTTCTCCTCGGCGTGCAGCACGGCCAGCAGGCGGCCGTCCCGGCTCAGCACCACCGAGTTCTGGGAGACCTCGCCGAGCGTGCTCACGTCGGTGGGCTCACCGATCTGCCCGGCGCTCAAGATGCCCTCCACCCCTGGGGCCAGCATGGCCACGCCCATGGCGGTGGCGGTCCCGGCCGCGACCAGCGTGCCGAAGAAGCGGGCCAGGGGGTGCACCGTCACCACGGTACCGGAGCAGGGGCGGTGGCCGCCCCCCCGGGGTGGGTATGGTCGGGGCCATGAGCAAGGACATCGAGGACCGGCTGGACGACCTCCAGGCGCGCCAGCAGGGCCGGGCCGGCGAGGCCGGCGGCGAGACCATGAGGGTGCCCGTCAACGTCTACGAGGCGGAGGAGGCACTGGTGGTGGTGGCCCCCTTGCCGGGCGTGATGCCAGCCGACGTCACCGTCGCCATCGAGGGCCAGGAGCTCCAGATCGCCGCCGCGATGCGGTCGCCGGCGGCCAAGGACTATCTGGTCCACGAATGGCACTACGGCCCCTTCGAGCGCATCGTGGAGCTGCCCGAGGGCTTCGGCGGGGGTGGCACGGCCACCCTTGGCAACGGCCAGCTGGCCGTACGGATCACCCGGGGCACCGGCGGAGGCCCGGTGCCGGTGAAGCACGCCTGAGCGGAGGGCTAGCGCCGTGCCACAAACGTTCGCCCCGTTTGCACGGGCCGAGGTCGGCGGCCGCTCGCGCCGCCGTAGGCGGCCCCTCCGGCTGCGGACACCCCAAAAAAGACAGGGCGGAGGCGGCGCGAGCTCCGCTCGCCCGCCGGAGCACGATCCATTCAGCCGAATGGAGTGAGCGAAGCGAACGAATGAGGCCGAGGCACTAGCGCACCTCCACCACGCCGGTCATCTGGGCGGCGTGCAGGGAGCAGATGTAGTTGTAGGTGCCGGGCCTGTCGAAGGTGTGCTGGAAGGTGCCGGAGTCCATCGTCTCGCTCTTGAACGATTCGTCCTCGGCCGTCACGTCGTGGGGGATCCCCTCGTCCTCGAAGCGCCAGGTGACCGTGTCGCCCGCCTCGATGCTGATCTTGTCGGGCTTGAAGGCGATGTCCCGGAGGATGACGGTGCCCTTGGGCGGCGGCCCCGCCGAGCCGCCGCCTCCGTCGTCGGAGTCCCCGCCGCACGCCCCGCCGAGCAGGGCCATGGTGGCGGTCGCAACGAGTGCGACCTGCGCGGCCCACCCCGCACGTGTCTTCACCCGTCCGGTCCCTTCTGCCCGTCTGACGGCGCCGGGCGTGGATGGGAGCCTACCGAGCGCTCCACCACCCGAATGGTCCATTCCCGCGGTTTGTGACGTACACTTGGTGCCACTGGCTGTCCCCGCCGGGTCGACGGCCCGGGCGCACCGAGCGCCCGCACCCATGGCAGCGAGAAGCGGCTCGAGGCCAGGGGCACCCGGTCCGTCCGTCAGCCTGGAGAGCCAACTGGACCGAACGAACTTCGAGGCGCTCGTCGCCGCCGAGTCCGCCGGGTACGCCACCCCGGACGAGTTGGCGACGCTGCGTGGTGAGCCGGACCGCTGGGCGTGGGTCCTGCGCGCCTGGCTGCGGGAGACCGAGGAGGCGCTGGGCGGGGCGGAGCGCATCACCGGCGAGGAACGGGCCCAGGTTCTGGAAGACCTGACCGAGGAGCGGCTGCGGCTGCGCGCCGCCCTGCGCCGCCTCACCGGCGAGGCGGCTGGCGAGGACGAGGAGGAGTCGCCCGAGGACGAGGAGGCCGGGACCCCACTGCTCCAGGCGTCCTGGGAAGGCGGCGAGGTGGTGGTGTGGGCCGCCAACCGGCTGGCCCCGCCGGCCGGGCCGGAGGAACTGCGCCAGCTGCTGGCCGAGGCGGGGGCCGGGACGGTCGACTGGGCCACCCACCGGGAGGTGCCCCTGCCATCGGGGGACAAGGCGGCCGCCGTCGGGGCGCCCATCAGCGGCGCCCTGGGATGGCTGGTCGGCGTGGGCGCCGGCCAGCTGGGCGATGAGGCCGGTCCCAGCGCCCGCTGGCTGGCCGACGTCGCCGTCTGGGCAACCGAGCTGGTGGCCCTGGGGCGCATGGCGCCCACCCTCGCCCGTTCCGACAAGGGCAACTCCAACGGCCGCCACACCACCGGCCGGTACGAGGTGCGGTGGGCCCCGGCGGTGGTCGACGGGCCCCGACTGCGCGAGCTGGCCGCCCGCATGCCCGGCTCCGTGGCCGCCCTGGCC
>JBOGHQ010000306.1:0-3482 GCA_050744785.1 Acidimicrobiales bacterium
GGACGGGCCCGACAGCTTCGACTGCTCCGGCCTCACCATGTGGGCCTGGCGGGCCGGGGGCCGGGCCCTCCCCCACTCGTCGGCGGCGCAGTACACCGCGACCCGGCGGGTGCCGGTGACCGAGATCATGCCCGGCGACCTTGTCTTCTACGGCAGCCCCATCCACCACGTCGGCATCTACGCCGGCGACGAGATCATGGTCGAGGCGTCCGAGACGGGCACGCCCGTGCGCACCGCGTCCATCTACCGGCGCGATCTGGTGGGCGTGGGACGGGTGGGGTAGAACCCACCGCCGTGCCCGACGCCGCCCCCGCCCCCGAGCTGGGCGGCGTGGGAGGGTGGATCGGGGTGTCCCGGCCGCTATCCATGGCCGCCCTCCGGGGCCGGGTGGTGCTGGTGGCGTTCTGGGCCGCTTCCGACGTGGCCTCGTACCAGCTGCTCGAGGACCTGCGGCCCCTCGAAGACACCTTCGCCGACCAGCTGGTGGTCGTCGGCGTCCACTCGCCCCGCTTCCCACACGAGGCGGAGCACGACGCGGTGCTGGCCGCCGTGGCCCGCCACGCCGTTGCCCACGCCGTGGTGGACGACGCCGACCACCGGGTCTGGGAGGCCTACGGCATCGAGGAATGGCCCACCGTGGTCGTCGTGGGCCCGACCGGTGAGATCTTCGGCTACGTGTCGGGGAAGGGGTGCGGGGCCGCCCTGGAGAAGGTGGTGGCCGAGGTGCTGGAGGCGGTGCCCGCCGGCGCCGGGAGGCGGCGCCGGCGGCTGCCGGCGGTGGAGCGGGCCCTGCTCCCCCCCGGCCCGCTGGCCTTCCCCGGCAAGGTGGCCGCCTCTGCCGACGGGCGCCGGCTGGCCGTGGCCGACACCGCCCACGACCGGGTGCTGGTGTGCTCGCTGGAGGGGGTGGTGCTGGAGGCCCACACCGGCTACCTCCAGCCCCAGGGCGTGCGCTTCGACGGGGCCAGCGTGGTGATCTGCGACACCGGCGCCGACCGCCTGGTGCGGACGGGCGGCGAGGTGCTGGCCGACGCGGTGGCGTCGCCGTGGGACGTGGCTGCCGACGGCGCCTCGTGGCTGATCGCCGAGGCCGGGGGGCACCGGGTGCTGCGGCTGCGGCCCGGGGAGCTCCGGGCCCGGCTGGTGGCGGGCACGGGACAGGAGGGCGGCACCGACGGCCCCGTCCAGAAGGCCACCCTGTCGCAGCCATCGGGCGTGACCCGCATCCCCGCCGGCGTGGTGGTGGCCGACGCCGGGGCCAGCAGCCTGCGGCTGGTGACCGACGGCGCCGTGGCCGAGGTGTCCACCGTGGCGGGCGGCGGGCCGCTGGAGTGTGGGGACGCCGACGGGGGCCCGGACCGGGGGCGCCTCCAGTTCCCCCTCGGCGTGGCCGCCGACCCGGCCGGCGGGCCGGTGTACGTGGCCGATACCTACAACTCGGCGCTTCGGGTCTGGGACGGCAGCACGCTGCGCACCCTCCCTGTCGCCGGGCTCGACCAGCCCGGCGGGCTGGACCTCCTCCCCGACGGGCGGCTGGTGGTGGCGGACACCGGCAACCACCGCATCGTGGTGGTGGACCCCGGGTCGGGTCGGCTGGAGCCGGTCGAGCTGGACGAGACCTGGGTGCACGGGGACGACGGGCCGCCGGTGCGGCTCCCCCTGGGCCGGGGCGCGGAGGTGCCCTTCCACATCCACCTGGTGGACGAGGAGTTGGACGTGAGTGAGGAGGGAGCGCCCGTCGAGGTGTCGGTCGAGGCCCGGCCCGCCGCCCTTCTCGCCGGTGGGCCGGTCCGACTCCGGCTGGACCGGCCATCCGGCGTGGTGGAGGTACGGGGCGGGTCCCCGGGGGCCGGGCTCCTGCTGGTGGAGGTGACGGCCCGGACCAGCGGAGCGGGCGGCGCCGCCACCCGGGTCCATCGGCGCCGGCACGAGCTCCAAGTGGCGAGCGGGTAGGCGGTGCGGGCCGTCACCGTCGCCAGCGGCGGGGTGGAGGTACGCACCCATCCCGACCCTCTGCCCGGCACAGGCGAAGTGCTGGTGGCGGTGCGGTCGGCCGGTGTCAACAACGCCGACCTCCTCCAGGCGGCCGGTCGCTACCCCGCCCCGCCCGGGTCGCCACCCCGCATCCCGGGCATGGAGCTGGCCGGCCGGGTGGTGGCCGTCGGGCCCGGTGCGTCGCGGTTCGCGGCGGGCGATCCCGTCATGGCCGTGGTGGGCGGCGGCGCCCAGGCCGAGCTGTGCACCGTCCACGAGCGGCTGGCCATGCCGGTGCCGGCGGCCCTGCCCCTCGATGTGGCCGGCGCCTTCCCGGAGGCCTTCACCACCGCCCACGACGCGCTGTTCACCCAGTGCCGGCTGGCCGTCGGTGAGGCGGTCCTGGTGTCAGGCGCGGCCGGCGGCGTCGGCACGGCCGGGGTGCAGCTGGCGGTGGCGGCCGGCGCCAGGGTCACCGCCACGGTCCGGGACCCGGCCCTGCGCCCGTCGGTGGCGGCGCTGGGCGCCACCGTGCTGGGCCCGTCCGAGCTGGCCGGCGCCGGTCCCTTCGACGTGGTGCTGGAGCTGGTGGGGGCGCCCAACCTGGCTGACGACCTGGCCGCCCTGGCCACGGGGGGGCGGATCGCCGTGATCGGCGTGGGCGCCGGCAGCCGGGCCGAGGTCGACCTGCGGGTGGTGATGGACCGGCGGGCCACCATCTCCGGCTCGACGCTCCGCCCCCGGTCCCTGGAGGCCAAGGCCGACGCGGCCCGTCGGGTGGAGGCCCAGGTGCTGCCCCTCGTGGCGGCGGGCGCCATCACCGTCCCGGTCGCAGCCCGGTTCGGGCTCGACCAGGTGGCCGAGGCCTACCAGCGGTTCCGGGCGGGGAGGAAGTTCGGCAAGGTGGTCCTCGACGTCGGGGACCAGGCTTTCCCCCCACACGTCACCCGAACTGGCCCCGATTCCGATACCGAACCGGTATCGAATTCGGGACCAGAACACGGTCGGGGGAGGGGCTAGTCGTCCAGCAGCTCGTAGACCCGCTCGGCGGGGCGGGCGATGATGGCCCGGCCGTCCTTGATGACGATGGGCCGCTCGACGAGGATGGGGTTGGCCACCATGGCCTCGAGCAGCTCGTCCGGGCCGGCGCTGTCCAGGGCCAGCTCGGCGTAGACGGGCTCAGCGGTGCGCATCATCTTGCGGGGATCGTCGATGCCCAGCAGGCCCATCACCCGCTCCAGCTCCTCACGGGTGGGCGCCTGCTCGAGATAGTGGACGTAGGTGGCGTCCATGCCCCGCTCGGCCAGGATGCCCTGGACGGTCCGGCACTTCGAGCAGGACGGGTTGAAGTAGACCGTCGGCTCCATGGGCGGTCGAGTCTACGTGGCGGTGTGCGGTCCGGGAGAGGCCGGCCCCGAGGTCGAGGCCCGGGCGGCCGCGGTGGGCGTCGCCCTGGCCCGGGGTGGGGCGATCGTGGTCTGCGGCGGGCTGGGCGGGGTGATGGCGGC
>JBOGHQ010000307.1:0-2000 GCA_050744785.1 Acidimicrobiales bacterium
GGCCATCGCCGTCCGGGCCGCCGAGGACGCCATCGAGGCGCACGGCCGGCGGCCGGAGCGCATGACCGCCTCGGCCCGGCCGCTGCGACCCGACGACGACCCCGACAGCGGCTACGCCCGTTGCGCCCGAGCGGTGGCCACCGTCGAGTACGTGGTGCCGCTCATCGCCGTCCCCCTGCTCGGCCAGGCCGGCAACGGCATCACCGTCACCGCCCGGCACTCCGAGGTGGTCGACCCCTACCGCAGCGGCCTGTCCGGCGCCGCCGCCTGTGACGCCGGGTAACAGCGCCCGGCCCCAGCGGGGCTCGGTGCTGCTCCTGGTGCCGGCCGCCGTGCTGGTGCTGTTCGTGCTCGGCTCGATCAGCGTCGACTTCGCCATCGCCTTCATGGCCCAGCGGGAGCTGACCGGCGCCGCCGCGGCGGCGGCCAACGACGCCGCCACCGCGGCCCTGTCCGACGCCACCTTCTACGAGGGCGGGCCCGCGGGCGACCCCGGCGACATCGAGATCGACGACACCGCCGCCCGCCGCGTCGCCGAGGCGGCCCTCACCGTGCGGGCGCCGCGGGGCGTGCAGGAGCCCCGGATCACCGTGGTGCGGGCCCCGGGCAACCAGGTGTGCGTCGTCGTCACCGGCCGGGTGGACTACATCTTCGCCAAGGCCGTCCCGGGCGCCCCCGGCGGCAAGACCGTCACCGGCCGGGCGGTGGCCACCGCGGTGGGCGCCGAGGGTGAGACCACGGTGCGGAGGGGTGACCCCGACGACGTCTGCCAGGGCCCCTGACCCGCCCCCGCCATTCTGGTCCCGATTTCGGTACCGAACCGGTACCGAAATCGGGACCAGTTCGGTCGGGGGACCGCAAGGGCGGGGCCTACAGGGCCAGGCCCAGGGTGAGCAGGAGCCCGAAGGCCAGCTGGAGGCGGCCGGTGTCGACCAGGACGGGGACGAGGTCGCGCCCCCGGGCCACCCGGAGCACAGCCTGGGCCGGGGAGCGGGCCAGCACCAAGGCGGCGAAGGCCAGCAGCACGGCGGGGCGGGCCAGGGCCAGCAGGGGCAGGGCGGCGAAGGCGCCGGCCAGGCAGGCCACGTAGAGGAGGCGGGTGGCGTGATCGCCCAGGCGCACGGCCAGGGTGCGCTTGCCGGCGGCGGCGTCGGTGGGGATGTCACGCAGGTTGTTGACCACCAGCAGGGCGGTGGCCAGCAGGCCCACCGGCACCGAGGCGGCCACGGCCAGGCCCACGACCCGCTCCAGGTGGACGTAGGCCGACCCCACGGTGGCCACCACGCCGAGGAACACGAACACGGCCACCTCGCCGAGGCCGATGTAGCCGTAGGGCCTGGAGCCGCCGGTGTAGAACCAGCCGGCGGCCAGGCAGGCCGCCCCCACCGCCACCAGCTCGGGGCCGGCGGCGGCGGCCAGGGCCAGGCCGGCCAGGCCGGCCAGGCCGAAGGCGAGGAAGGCGGCCCGCTTCACCTGGGCCGGCGTGGCCAGGCCCCCCGCCACCAGCCGGCCCGGTCCCACCCGCTGGTCGTCGGTGCCCCGCACCCCGTCGGCGTAGTCGTTGGCGTAGTTGGTGCCCACCTGGATGGCGACCGAGACCACCAGGGCCATCAGGGCCCGCCACAGGACGACCTCGCCCTCGGAGGAGGCCACCGCCGTCCCCACCAGCACGGGCACCACGGCGGCGGGCAGCGTGCGGGGGCGGGCGCCCGCCACCCAGCGCGACACCGCCGTGCCACCGGGGCCGGGCGTGACCCCCGTCATGGCCGGCGGGGGAACTTGGTGAAGTCGGGGGGGCGCTTCTGCACGTAGGCGTCCCGGCCCTCCTGGGCCTCCTCGCTCATGTAGAAGAGCAGGGTGGCGTCGCCGGCCAGCTGCTGGATGCCGGCCAGGCCGTCGTCGGCGGCGTTGCAGCCCGCCTTGATCATGCGCAGGGCCAGGGGCGACATGCGCAGGATCTCCCGGCACCACTGCACCGTCTCCTCCTCCAGCCGGTCGAG
>JBOGHQ010000308.1:0-6099 GCA_050744785.1 Acidimicrobiales bacterium
GCCTACCGCTGGCCGCCGCCGCCGCCGTCGGCGTGCTGGCATGGGGCGCTCGGGTGGCGCTGGCTGTCCCTCGCCGGCCCCGCGAGGAGCGCATCGACGCCTTCGCGGTGGGCGAGCCGTGGCGGCACATGGTCACCGACGCCCTCCAGGCCCGGGCCCGCTTCGAGGAGACGGTGGCCCGGGCCCGCCCCGGCCCGCTGCGGGACCGGCTGGTGGAGCTGGGCCGGCGCCTGGACCACGGCGTGCGCGAGTGCTGGCGCATCGCCCGCCAGGGCGACGCCCTCGACGCCGGGCTGGCCCAGGTGGACCGCCAGGAGGCGGAGCGCGAGCTGGCCGAGCTGCAACGGGAGATCCGGCAGGCCGACATGATCGAGCGGCCGTCGCTGGAGCGGGCCCAGGCCGCGGTGCAAGCCCAGCTGGCCTCGGCCGAACGCATGGACCGGGTGGCGAGGGAGGCGCGCAGCCGGCTGCGGGTGCTCAACGCCCAGATGGACGAAGCGGTGGCCCGGGCCGTGGAGCTGGCCGTCACCGCCCACGACAGCGCCGACCTGAGCCCGCTCAGCGCCGACGTCGAGTCCCTGGTCGGCGAGTTGGAGTCGCTCCGCCAGGCGGTGGAGGAGACGAGTGCAGCCAGGGGCACCCGGACCAGTTCCGCCGGTTAGCCTTTCGGCATGCTCAAGCTTCTGCGCAAGGTCAGCCGGTACATCACCGCCCTGCTGACCGGGAAGTTCAACGAGATGGCCGATCCCAAGGTCCAGCTCGAGCAGGCCTTGATGGAGGCCCAGGACCAGCACCGCCGCCTCACCGAGCAGGCCGCCAACGTCATCGCCAACCAGAAGCAGTCCGAGCTGCGGCTCAACCGGGCCATGGAGGAGCTGGAGAAGGTCAACGGCTCGGCCCGCCAGGCGGTGCTGATGGCCGACGGGGCCACCAAGAAGGGGGACGCCGCCAAGGCGGCCGAGTTCACCCGCGCCGCCGAGGCCTTCGCCAACCGGCTCATCGCGGTGGAGAAGGAGGTGGAGTCGCTCAAGGTGCTCAGCCTCCAGGCCGCCCAGGCCTCCGACCAGGCCAAGGCGGCGGTAGCCCAGAACTCCACCGCCCTCCAGAAGAAGCTGTCCGAGCGCCAGAAGCTGCTCTCCCAGCTGGACCAGGCCAAGATGCAGGAGCAGATGAACAAGGCCATGACCAGCCTGTCGCAGACGGTCGGCCAGGACGTCCCCTCCCTCGAGGAGGTGCGGGACAAGATCGAGCAGCGCTACTCCAAGGCCCTGGGCCACGCCGAGCTCACCGAGCAGACGGTGGAGTCACGGATGCTCGAGGTGGAGCACGCCCAGATGGACAACGAGGCCCAGGTCCGCCTCAGCGAGATCCGCTCGCAGCTGGGCCTGTCGGCGGGGGCGGAGGCGGCCCCCCAGGTCCAGCCCGGCACCGACGCCCCCGCTCCCGAGTAAATAAGGTCCGGATTCCGGACCTTATTTACTCGGGAGTTGCTAGGGGAAGACCACCAGGTCGTCGCGGTGGACGACCTCGTGGGGCAGCTCGGGGGGGAGGTCGGCGGTGCGCCGGCCCGACCACTCGGCCACCACCTTGGCGTGGTGACGGACCAGGCCCTTGGCGAACACCCGGCCGTCGCCGTCGGCGATCTCCACGGCGTCGTCGGCGTCGAAGGTGCCCTCCACTCCCACCACGCCGGCGGGCAGCAGCGAGGTCTTGCGCTCCACCAGAGCCCGGCGGGCGCCGTCGTCCACCAGCACCGTTCCCGACGAGCCCACCGCGAAGGCGATCCACAGCTTGCGGGCCGTCAGGCGGCGGTCCCGGGGGCGGACCACCGTGCCCACGCCGGCCTCGCCGGCCACCGCCCCGGCCAGCACGCCGGGCCGGTCGGCGGCGGCGATCACGGCCCGCACGCCGGACCACGAGGCGATCTTGGCCGCGGCCAGCTTGGAGACCATGCCGCCGCTGCCCCGATCGCTGCCGGGCGCCCCGGCCACCCGCTCCAGCTCGTGGTCGACCTCGATGATCTCTTCGATGAGGGACCCCTCGGCCGAGAGCCGGGGGTCGGCGGTCAGCATGCCCGGAGTGTCGGTGAGCAGCACCAGCACGGCCGCGTCGACCATGGTGGCCACCAGGGCGGCCAGCCGGTCGTTGTCGCCGAAGCGGATCTCGTCGTCGGCCACGGCGTCGTTCTCGTTCACCACCGGGACCACGCCCAGCTCCAGCAGACGGTTCAGCGTCTGGCGGGCGTGCAGGTACTGCTTGCGGTGGGCGGGGTGGAAGTCGAGGGGTGCCAGCAGCACCTGGCCCCCCACCAGGCCGGCCGCCCCCAGAGCGTCGTCGTAGACACGCATGAGCCGGCTCTGGCCCACCGCCGAGATGGCCTGGAGGGTGGGCAGGTCCCGGGGGCGGGCGCCCTGGAGCCCGAGGGCGGGCTGGCCGGCGGCGATGGCGCCGGACGTGACGACCACGACCTTGTAGCCCATGCCCCGCAGCTGGGCGACCTCGGCGCACAGCTTGCCGATGGCGTGGTTGTCGATCTCGCCGTGGGCGTCGGTGAGCGACGAGGAGCCGATCTTGACGACGACCCTCACCGGCCCAGCACCTGGTCGGCCTCGTACTCGAAGGTGAACCCGCCGATGTGCACCAGGTCGCCCTCCCGGGCGCCGGCCCGGGCCAGGGCCCGGTCCACGCCCAAGCGGCGGAGGCGGTGCTGGACATAGGACAGGGCGTCGGCGTTGGTGATGTCGTTCACCGCCACGGCCCGCTCGGCTTTGCGGCCCCGCACCACCCAGGCACCGTCGTCGCCCCGGGCCACCACCACCCCTTCGGGCTCGGGACGGTGGATGACGAAGCCGGGGGCGGCGCCCGCCGCCTCCACCTCCTCGGCCCGGGCCTCGGTGACCAGGTCGGCCAGCCGGCCGAGGAGGGGCGGGAGGCCCTCGCCGGTGACGGCCGAGATCCGGGGGCCGTCCCACGCCGCGGTGGCGGCGTCCGCCTTGCTGCCCACGAGGAGGCGGGGCCGCGCCAGCAGGTCGGGCTGGTAGGTCCCCAGCTCGTTGAGGAGGACGCGCTCCTGTTCGGCCGGCGCCATGGCGGCGGCGTCGGGGTCGGGCGGGGCCAGGTCCACCAGCACCAACAGCACCCGGGCCCGCTCCACGTGGCGGAGGAACTGGTGGCCCAGACCCTTGCCCTCGCTGGCGCCCTCGATGAGACCAGGCACGTCGGCCACGACCAGCTCCCGGTCCTCGACCCGCACCACGCCCAGGTGGGGCTGGAGGGTGGTGAAGGGGTAGTCGGCGATCTTGGGCTTGGCCGCCGAGATGCGGGAGATGAGGGTGCTCTTGCCGGCGTTGGGCAGCCCCACCAGGGCCACGTCGGCCATGAGCTTCAGCTCGAGGTCGTACCAGTGCTCCTCGCCCACCTCGCCCTGCTCGGCGAAGGCGGGGGCCCGGCGCCGGTTGGACAGGAAGCGGGTGTTGCCCCGGCCGCCCCGCCCGCCGGCCGCCGCCATCCAGCGGTCGCCGGGCCGGGCCAGATCGGCCACCACGGTGCCGTCCCGGTCCTTCACCACCGTTCCCACCGGGACGGTCACGTCGAGGCCGGCGCCGGACGCCCCGTGCCGGGCCTTGCCCTGCCCGTGGGTGCCGTTCCCGCCCCGACGGTGCGGGTGGTACCGGAAGGCCAGCAGCGAGGCCACGTTGGCGTCGGCCACCAGCCACACGTCGCCGCCGCTGCCCCCGTCGCCGCCGTCAGGGCCTCCCTTGGCCACGTGGGCCTCGCGCCGGAACGACACCGCCCCCGCGCCGCCGTCGCCCCCCTTCACATGGATCTGCGACTCGTCGACGAAACTCATGTTGCACCTCGCACGCAGAGCTTGTGCGGCGAGCTGGCCGTGCTCCTTGCGGCCCGCCTCAGCTGTCGGCGGTGAGGACGTCGACGAGCTTGCGGCCCTTTCGGGAGCCGAACTTCACCTGGCCGTCGGCGGTGGCGAAGAGCGTGTCGTCGCCGCCCCGCCCCACGTTGACGCCGGGATGGAAGCGGGTGCCCCGCTGGCGCACGATGATGGCACCGGCTCGCACCGCGGTGCCGTCGAACACCTTCACGCCGAGGCGCTGGGCGGCCGAGTCGCGGCCGTTGCGGGTGGAGCCCCCACCCTTGGTCTTGGACATGTCAGCTCCCTGCTCGGCGCGAGATGCCGGTGATCTCGATGGTGGTGTAGCGCTGCCGATGGCCCCACCGGCGCCGGCCCCTGGCCTTGGCCCGGTAGGTGAAGCCCCGGACCTTGGGCCCCTTGGACTCGCCCACCACCCGCGCCGTGACCCGCGCCCCGCCCAGCGCCGGCCCGGCCAGCACCGCGCCGTCGTCCACGAGCAGGACAGGGTCGAAGCCGACCTCGTCGCCCTCGCCGGCGCCGAGCAGCTCGACGTCCAGGCGCTGGCCCTCGGCCACCTTCTCCTGCTTGCCACCGGTCTTGATCACCGCATACATGAGCGACGCAGCTTACCCGAGCCGAGGCAGGGCGGCGAAGCCGCAAAGGCGCCGGCCACCCCAAGCGGCGAAGCCGCCCCCAACTTGCTGGCGCAGACAAGCCCTTCAGCGCGACCGGAGGCGGCGAACGCCGCCGGAGGGAGCACGAAACAACTCGCCCCGGAACCTCTGGTTCCGGGGCGACCTACAAGAGGGTCTCGTCATAGACGATCCCGCGGCCGGCGCAGGTGGGGCAGGTGAGGGAGAAGGCCTCCACCAGGCCCTCCGACACCCGCTTGCGGGTCATCTCCACCAGGCCCAGCTCGGAGATGTCGAAGACCTGGGTGCGGGTCTTGTCGCGGGCCAGGGCGTCCCGGAAGACCCGGACCACCTCGGCCCGGTTCTCGGTGATCTCCATGTCGATGAAGTCGATGACGATGATCCCGCCGATGTCCCGCAGGCGCAGCTGGCGGGCCACCTCCTCGGCCGCCTCCAGGTTGTTGCGGAACACCGTCTCCTCCAGGTTGGAGGTGCCCACGTTCTTGCCCGTGTTGACGTCGATGACGGTGAGGGCCTCGGTGCGCTCGATGATGAGCGAGCCGCCCGAGGGCAGCCAGACCTTGCGGTCCAGGGCCCGGTGCAGCTGCTCGTGGACGAGGTAGCGCTCGAACATGGGGAGCCCGTCCACAGCGGGGTCGAAGTGCTCCACCCGGTCGGCCACCTCGGGGCTGATGCTGGCCACGTAGTCCCGGACCTCGCGGAACAGGCCCTCGTCGTCGATGATCACGCCCCGGTAGTCGTGGTTGAACTCCTCCCGGATGACCCGCACCGCCATGTCGGGCTCCCGGTAGAGCAGGGAGGGCGACGAGGCCTTCCTGGCGGCCGCCTCGATGCCCTCCCACTGCTTCAGGAGGCGGCTGACGTCGCGGGACAGCTCGTCGGCCGAGGCCCCCTCGGCGGCGGTGCGCACGATGAGCCCGTGGCCGGCGGGGCGCACGTCGTCGAGGATGCGGCGCAGCCGCTTGCGCTCGTCGTCGGGCAGCCGCTTGGAGATGCCGTAGGTGTCCGAGTTGGGCACCAGCACCACGAAGCGCCCGGGGAGCGACACCTCCTGGGTGAGGCGGGCCCCCTTGGTGCCGATGGGGTTCTTGGTGACCTGGCAGAGGATGCCCTGGCCCGGGCGCAGGAGGTGCTCGATGCGGGCCTGCGACGGGCGCTGGCCCCCCTCCACGTCCTCGGCGTCGTAGCGGACGTCGCCGCGGTACAACACCGCGTTCTTGGGCGTGCCGATGTCGACGAAGGCCGCCTCCATGCCGGGCAGCACGTTCTGGACCCGGCCCTGGTAGATGTTGCCGTCGATCTGGGTGGTGTCGTCCTGGGGGCGGCTGACGTAGTGCTCGATGAGCGAGCGCCCCTCCAGCACCGCGATCTGGGTGATGCCATCCCGGACGTGTACGCACATGAGGTAGCGGCCGACGGGGCGCCCCTTGCGCTCCCGCGCCCTGGGCCGCTCGCCCGCCTCGCCCTCGATGGGCACCAACTCGGTGTCCGGCCGCCGCCCCCGCTCCGCCTTCCCGGCCCCCCGGGCCCGGCCGCCCCGGCGCCGGTTGCGGCGCCCGGTGCCCGATGCCGGCT
>JBOGHQ010000309.1:0-10755 GCA_050744785.1 Acidimicrobiales bacterium
GGCCTCGTCCACGCCGGCCCAGGGGCACGTCCAGCATGGGTCGGGGCCGTCGAACTGCATCACTACGGCGGCCTGGTAGGAGCCCTCGGCCAGCCACCCCTCCACCGGTCGACCTCGGCATTGCGCGGGTCTCGGTCATGGGCTCCTCCAGCTACCCCACCAGGTCCACGGTGGCGCCCTAGGGGAGCCGAGGGTGTCCCCCCGGCTTCACCGACGCCCACACCCAGCACCGCGGCCGCCGGCGGCGTCGAGGCCGTTGAGCACCGACGCCTCCCGCTGGAGCAACCTGCCCACAAAGGCGGCCCGGTCCACGCTGGCCACCACCGCCGCCCGGCGCTCCGGGCTGAGCCCGCCGGCCCTGAGCAGCATCCCCACCCACCAGCCGCCCCCGCTGTTGGTGTCCACCGACACGCCCCGGATGGCCTCCAGCTGGCGGGTGCGGACGGTGGCGGCCGGGGGCATCACCACATCCAGCTCGCCCCTGGCCAGCAGCTGGCGGGCGGTCACGCGTCGGGCACGAGGACCAGGCGCACCTCGTCCAGGTAGGGGCGCCCCCCGTACCACCGGGGGTTGGCCTTGAGCACGGTCTCCAGCCCCGGCACGTGGTGCCCCAGCACGAACGGGCCGCCCCACACGCCGGGCCCGGGCGCCGGGACGGTGCCGGTGCCGGACCAGCCGCCGCCACCACGGCAGGGCCTGGGTGAACCGGAGGGTGAGCGTGACGTCGGGCGCCGGCCCGTCCACTCCGGCCACGAAGCGGGCGTCGGCCGAGCGGCGCAGGTCGTCGGCGGTGATGGGCGAGCCGTCCGACCACACCGCCCAAGGGTGGCCGCCGCCGGGTGGGCTCAGCCGCCCCCGTCCGAGCAGCCCGCCAGCAGGGCCAGGCACAGCACCGCCGCCGCCACCGGCCGGCCGGTTCTCGGTGAATCCGGCCACATGGGATGTGGGGCAATGAACAGAGAACGACCCAGCCGGAGCAGTCGCCCCCGCCTGCCCCCCGACTCGGCCGGCGGCGGCTCAGGGCCGGCCCTCCACCGTGACGGCGGCGGCGTCGAAGGTCCCCAGGCTGGTCATCTCCAGCCCCCGCACCCGCTCGGCGACCACCGCCTGGAGCTCCAGCTGGGCGATGGGGATCACCGGCACCCGGTCCAGGATGGCCCGCTCCGCCTCCTGGTAGCGAGCCAGGCGCCGCCGGGCGTCCGGCTCGGCCCGGGCCGCCCCGAGCAGGGCGTCCACGCCCGGGTCGGAGAAGCCGGCCAGGTTGTTCGCCGAGCCGGAGAGGAACAGCGGCGAGAGGAAGGCCTCGGGCGACGGGTAACCGGGCACCCACTCGAGCCGGAACACCTCCCGGTCGCCCGACAGGGCGAACTGGTCATAGGAGGCGGCGGGCCGGGGCCGGAGAGCGACGGGAATGCCCACCTCGCCCAGGCTGGCCTGGATGGCCCGGGCCACCGCCGCCTGGGTGGGCTCGTCGTCGAAGTCCAGCCCCACCCCCGGCACCTGGCCGCCGGCGCCGAACACCGCTGCCACCAGTTCCCGGGATCGCTCCGGGGAGTGGGCACAGCGCCGGCAGGCGCCGGCCTGGTGGCCGGGCACGCCCTCGCCCACGATGCCGTCGGCGGCCCGCACCGTCCCCTGGTACACCGCGGCCGCCACCGCCCGCCGGTCGATGGCTCGCACGATGGCCTCCCGGAAGCGGGCGTCGGCCAGCTTGGGGCTGGCCAGGTTGAAGGCGTAGAACAGCGAGGCCACGTAGGGGCGGAAGGCCTCCTCGCCGTAGCGGCGGGCGGCCGCCTCGGACTCCTCGGGCGGCACCCGGGCCCAGTCCAACTCGCCCTGGGTGAAGGCCCGGTAGGCGGCCCCCTGGGTCTGGTAGGAGACGACCTCCAGCCGGGCCACGCCGGTGCGGGCCCCGTCCGCCGGCACCATGGTGAGCACCGCCCCGTCCCGCGACACCACCCGGAACGGACCGCTCCCCACCGGCTCGTCGCTGAAGGCCGGCACCGGCGCCTGCGCCTCCACCGACTCCTGGGGCACCACGGCCAGCACCGGGCTGGCCACCACGCTGGCCAGCTCCCCGAAGGGCTCGTCCAGGACGAGGCGCACGGTGGCGTCGGCCACCACCACCACGCCGGCCAGCCCGGGAGCGCCGGCGGCGCGGAAGTCGGCGTACCCGGACACCACCCGCAGCAGCTCCGCCCCCGGCGACCCCGAGCCCCGGCGGGCGGCCCGCTCGAAGGAGTACTTCACGTCGGCCGCCCTGACCGGCCGCCCGTTGGCGAACTGGGCGCCGGGCCGCAGCACGAAGGTCCACTGCCGCAGGTCCGGGGTGGCCTCCCACCGGGCCGCCAGGGACGGCACCGGCACCAGCGTCTCGGGGTCGTAGGCGGTCAGCGAGTCGAACAGCTGGTCGGCCACGAGCAACTGCTCGGGCGTGCGGGCCTGGGCCGGGTCCAGGCTGCCGAGGGGGGTGACGCCGACCCGCAACGTGCCCCTACCCCGGCGGGCCGGGACCGACAACGACGTGGTGGTGGTGGTGGTGGTGGACGAGGCCGGCGCCGCCGTCGACCCCGGACCGCCGGGCCCCGACCCCGACCCCGACGACCCCGACCGCAGCACCGCCACCGCCCCCGCCGACAGGACGAACAGCACCACCAGCAGCACGACCGGCCGAGCCCCCCGCATGAAGGGTCAGACGACCTCTCGCACCTCGGCGAAGTGGCAGGCCACCGGGTGCCCCTGGCCCCGGTCCACGAGGGCCGGCTCCTCCTGGGCGCAGACCTCCTGCGCCTTCCAGCAGCGGGTCCGGAACCGGCACCCCGACGGCGGGTCCACCGGGCTGGGCACCTCGCCCTGCAGCACGATGCGCTTGCGGCGCCGCTCGGCCTGGGGGTCGGGCAGGGGCACGGCCGACAGCAGGGCCTGGGTGTAAGGGTGGGCGGGCCGTTCGTAGATGTCGTCCCGGGTGCCCGTCTCCATGATCTTGCCCAGGTACATCACCGCCACATGGTCGGAGATGTGGCGCACCACCGACAGGTCGTGGGCCACGAACAGGTAGGCGATCCCCAGCCGGTCCTGGATGTCCTCCAGCAGGTTCACCACGCCGGCCTGGATGGACACGTCGAGGGCCGACACCGGCTCGTCCAGCACGATCACCTTGGGCTCGAGGGCCAGGGCCCGGGCGATGCCGACCCGCTGGCGCTGCCCACCCGAGAACTCGTGGGGGTAGCGGTTGGAGTGCTCGGGGTTGAGTCCCACCAGCCGCAGGAGCTCCTTGGTCTCGGCCTTCACGTTGGCCTTCAGACGGTGGATCAGAAAGGGCTCGGCCACGATGTCGCCCACCGTCATGCGGGGATCAAGGGAGGCGTAGGGGTCCTGGAAGACGATCTGCATCTCCCGGCGCAGCCGGCGCAGGTCCCTGCGCCCCAAGGCCCGCAGGTCGACCTCGCCGAAGCGCAGCTCGCCGGCGCTGGCCTCGTGGAGGCGCAGCAGGCAGCGGGCCACCGTGGTCTTCCCCGACCCCGACTCCCCCACCAGCCCGAGGGTCTCGCCCGCGAACAGGTCGAACGACACGTCGCACACGGCGTGGACGTCGCCCACCCGCCGGCGGACCAGCTCGCCGGCGTGGACCGGGAAGTGTTTCACCAGCCCCCGGACGCTGACGACCGGCGCCGGCGCCCCGCCGGGCACGGCCACCGCCTCGGCCGCGCTCACCTGGTGACCTCCACGCCCAGCACGTCGAGGTCCTCGGCGTAGTGACAGGCCGACCGCTGCCCCAGCCCGCCCACCATGCGCAGCTCGGGCACCACCTCGGCGCACACATCGTGGACGAACCGGCAGCGGGGGTGGAACGGGCACCCCGGCGGCGGGTGCAGCAGGCTGGGCGGCGCCCCGGTGATGGGCGTGAGCCGCTCCCGGCCCTGGGCGTCCAGCCTGGGCAGCGACTCCAGCAGCCCGAGGGTGTAGGGGTGGCGGGGCCGGGTGAACACGTCGTCCACCGAGCCCTGCTCAACGGCCCGGCCGGCGTACATGACCATGACCCGGTCGGCGACGCCGGCCACCACGCCCAGGTCGTGGGTGATGAGGACGATGGCCGAATGGGCCGCCTCCTGGGCTCGCTCCAGCACCTCGAGGATCTGGGCCTGGATGGTGACGTCGAGGGCGGTGGTGGGCTCGTCGGCGATGAGGACATCGGGGTCGTTGGCGATGGCCATTGCGATCATGACGCGCTGCCGCATGCCGCCCGAGAACTGGTGCGGGTAGTCCTTGGCCCGCCGGGCCGCGCCCGGGATCCCCACCAGGGCCAGCAACTCCACCGCCCGGTCCCGGGCCGCCTTCTTCGACACGTCGTGGTGGTGGACCCGCACCGCCTCGGCGATCTGGGCGCCCACGCTGAACACCGGGTTCAGCGACGTGAGCGGGTCCTGGAAGATCATGGCCAGCTTGGCGCCCCGGTACGGGCGCAGGTCCCGCTCCGACAGGCCCAGCAGCTCCTGGCCCCGGAACCTCACAGAGCCGGTGACGGTGGCCGTCTTGGGCAGCAGGCCCATGACCGCCATCATCGTCACCGACTTCCCGGAGCCGGACTCGCCCACGATGCCCATCACCTCCTCGCCATCGACGGTGAGGTCCACGCCCCGCACCGCCTTCACCGTTCCGTCGGGCGTGGCGAAGCTCACGGTCAGGTCCTCGACGGCGAGGACCGGCGTCCCGGCCGCCGCCGGCCCGCCGGCGCCGGCGGCGGTCATGCCCGCACCCGGGTGTCGCGCGGGTCCAGAGCGTCCCGCAGGCCGTCGCCGACGAAGTTGATGCACAGCGAGATGAGCAGCAGGTACAGGCCCGGAAGGTAGAACAGCCACCACCGGGTTCGCGCCGCCGGGGCCCCCTCGGCCACCAGCTTGCCCAGCGACGTGTCGGGCGGGGCGATGCCGAAGCCCAGGAACGACAGGGCTGTCTCGGTGATGATGGCCACCCCCACCAGGAGGGTGGCATTCACGATGATGGGCCCCAGGGCGTTCGGCACCAGGTGGCGCAGGATGATCCTGGCGTCGGAGGCGCCCAACGCACGCGCCGCGTCCACGTACTCCCGCTCCCGCAGCGACAGGAACATCCCCCGCACCACCCGGGCCAGCGACATCCACGCCAGGGCGGCGATGACGAACGACAAGGCCAGCCAGTTGCCGCTCTCGCCCCGGTAGCGGGAGGCGGCCACCAGGAGGACGGCCAGGATGGGGATGGTGAGGAACAGGTCGGTGAACCGCATGAGCACCATGTCGACGACGCCGCGGTAGTAGCCGGCCAGGGCACCGATCACGGTGCCGAAGCTGGTGGACAGGGCGGCGACCAGGAAGCCCACGATGAGGGAACGCTTGGCCCCCCGCAGCACCTGGGTGAAGGTGTCGTTGCCGATGGCGTTGGTACCGAACCAGTGCTTGGCGGACGGTGGGGCGGAGAGGTCGTTGGTCTGGTCGGCATAACCGTACTGGGTGACGACCGAGCCGAGGAAGGACATCCCGATGAGGACGAGCAGGACGGTGAGGCTGGCCAGGGCCAGCCGGTGCCGGACGAACCGGCGGGCCACCCGGCGCCATTGGGGCTCGGCCTCGCTGCCGAACTGGACCAGATGGTCGGCGGTGGCCGCCTCGGGGATGCCGACGGGGGGCGGGGCCAGGTCAGCCACTTCGCGTCCTGGGGTCGAGGTAGCCGTACAGGAGGTCGGCAACCAGGTTGAAGAGGATCACCAGCGTGGCCGTGACCAGGAGCCAGGCCTGGACCACGTTCACGTCCTGGACCTTCAGGGCCTCCACCAGCAGCCGTCCCATTCCCGCCCAGCCGAAGACGAACTCGGTGACGACGGCGCCCCCCAGGATGGCCGCGAAGTCGATGGCCACCACGGTGACCACCGGGATGAGGGCGTTGCGGAGGGCGTGGCGGAACAGCACCCGTGACCGGGGTGCCCCTTTGGCCCGGGCGGTGCGGATGTAGTCGGCGTTGAGGACCTCCAGCATGCTGCTGCGGTGGAACCGGCTCCAGCCGGCCATCTGGATGAGCGACAGCGTGAGGGTGGGCAGGATCAGGTGGCCGACCCGGTCGCCGAAGGTGGAAAGGAACCCGCCGCCCAGGCCGGGCGTCTGCTCGCCCACGACGAAGAAGATCCGGTGGCCGACGGCGTCGTTGATGCGGATGCCGAGGTCCCGAAGGACGGCGGCCAGCCAGAACACGGGCATGGAGAAGAACACGAAGGAGAGGAAGGTCGTGGTGTAGTCCAGTTTGGAGTACTGCTTGAGGGCTGCCACCGAGCCCACCGCCACGGCCAGGAGAACGGACAGGGCCGTGGCGCACAGGACCAGGCGCAGGGTGACGCCCAGGCTCCGGAACAGCTTGGTGCGCACGTCCTCCTTGCCGTTGGTCTCACCCAGGTCGCCGGTGACCACCCCCTTGGCCCAGATGGCGTAGCGCTCCAGCACCGGCTTGTCGAGGTTCAGCTCCTGGCGGCGGGCCTCGATCGTGGCCTCCGAGACGCCCGGCCGCAGCCGCAGGTCGGCCAGAGGATCACCCCCGGCGGTGGCCACGAACACGAAGACGATGAAGCTCGAGGCGATGACCACCGGGATGGAGGTGGCCAGCCGGCGGGCGGTGAAGGCGAGCACGTGGTCACCGGAGAGAGCGGCCCGGCACCGCCGAGCGGCGCCGGGCCCTTGCCCACTCGACCTTTCTTCCTACTGGGCGGCCGCGGTCTTCAGGCCCCACTCGTAGGCGTTCCAGAAGGGGCCTTCGGAGGTGGTGTTGTCCTTGATGTTGGCGTACTTGTCGGAGTAGGCGAGCATCCCGCTCGGCTTCTGGAACAGCGGGATGGTGGCGAGGTCCTCCCACAGCAGCTCGTCGACCTCGTTGAGGATCTTGACCCGCTCGTCCTCGTCGAGCGTGGAGCCTGCCTTCCTGATGGCGGCGTCGACCTCGGCGCTGTTGTACTTGCCGAAGTTGGAGGCGCTCACCGATTCGAACTCCTGCTTGGCGCCGCTCACCTCGAACGGCGTGCCCACCCAGGCGAAGATGAACAGGTCGAAGTCCCCCGCCGAGCCGACCGATCCGATGCTGTCGGGCTCAGCGAAGTTGTCGATCCTGATGTCGATGCCCACCGGCTTGAGGTCGGCCTGGATGAGCTGCTCCAGCTGCTCCCGAAGGGGGTTGGGGCTCTTCACCCTCAGCCGGAACGACAGCTTGTCGCCGCCCTTGGCGTAGATGCCGTCGGAGCCCTTGGTGAAACCGGCCTCCTCCAGGGCGGCGGTGGCCTTCTCCACCGAGCGGGTGGCGTACTCCTGGCCGTGGGCCTCGTACTCGGGCTGGTTGCTCATGAACAGGCGGTTGTCCAGCCGGGTGGCCTGGTCGGAGAACGGCTTCATCAAGGTGTTGACGTAGCGGTCGCGGTCGAGGCCCCAGGCGATGGCCTGGCGCACCTCCTTGATGGCGAGCAGCTCGTTCTGGAAGTTGAAGTCCAGGTGCTCCCACGTGGGCCCGAAGTTGATGTCGCTCTTCACGCCGGGGATCGAGTTGATCTGCTCCACCAGGTCCACCTGGGGCTGCGGGTAGATCACCTGGGTCTCGTCGTTGCGGAGCGTGTCCGGGTGGGTGGCCGGGTCGGGCACCACCCGGTAGATGATGCTGTCCAGCTTGGGCCTGGGGCCCCAGTACTTGTCGTTGCGGACCAGTGTGTAGTGGTCGCCCCTCACGAACTCCGACAGCTTGTAGGGGCCGGCCGAGGCACCCGCGTCGGCGTCGAAGCCGGTGTTCCACCCTCCCTCGCGAGCCTTGCCGATGTGGGACGGAGGGATCGGGTCGCCGAAGAGCCCCTCGTACTCCACGTAGATCTCCGAGAAGGTCAGCCGCACCGTCTTGGCGTCGGGCTTCTCGAAGGTGGTGACGAGGTCGTAGCCGGACGAGCTGGCGCAGTCCACGCCGGTGATGTCCTCGCCGCTCTCCTCGTCCTTGGCGGTGGGCTCACCGGGGTCGATCTTGCCGTTGCAGCTGAGGTACACCCACTCGAAGTCGTCAGCGGTGAACGGCGTACCGTCGTCCCAGACCGCCTCCTGGGCGATCTTCCACTCCACCGTGAAGGGGTCCTCGCTCACCACCTCGGCCGGACCGTCCAGCAGCGGGGTGGGTTCGACGGACAGGTCCGGGAGCGCCATGTAGGCCTCGGGCCAGACACGGCCCATCATGTGGCGCAGCTCGAGCAGATTGTCCTTGGTGGTGAGGTTGTTGAACCCCGGGGACTCCTGCTCGGACGGGTAGGTGATCGTCCCGCCTTCTCTCACCTCTATGGTGCCGGTCTCCTCGCCCGCACCCTCGTCGTCATCGTCGTCCCCACCGCATGCCGCCGCCACGAGGGAAAGCGCCAGCAACATGCCCAGCAACGCCTTGGAGCGTCGTAATCGAACCACCTCTGGGACCTCCTTTTTCGGTCCTCACCGATGAGGAACCAGCCTGCTGGATGAAGCCCCCCGGACTACTGCAGGCGTATGGCGAGGATCGTGGTGGTGAAGGCGAAGACGACCGCGGTCGACACGGTGATGCGGTCGAGGTTGCGCTCCACGACGGTGGAACCTGCCGCTGCGCTGCCCATGCCGCCGCCGAACATGTCGGAGAGCCCGCCGCCTCGCCCGCTGTGCAGAAGGATCAGCAGCACGAGCAGGAGGGAGGCGACCACGTGGATCACGACGATGAGGGCGGTCAGCACGTCAGGTTCAGGCTAACAGACGTTCGGCTCAGATCAGGTCGCGATCCTAAAACGCACGATTCGCGAAAAATCCCCCGGGTCGAGGCTCGCGCCGCCGACGAGGGCCCCGTCAATGTCGGGTTGCGCCATCAGTTCGGCAGTGTTGTCGGGCTTCACCGAACCACCGTATTGCACCCGAATGGCGGCCGCCGCGTCGTCGGTCGACACCTCGCCCACCAGCGTGCGGATGAGGGCGCACATGTCCTGGGCGTCGTCGGCGGTGGCCGTCTTCCCGGTGCCAATGGCCCAGATGGGCTCGTAGGCGATAACCATGGTGGCCACCTGCTCCTCGCTCAGCCCGGCCAGGCCGGCCCGCACCTGGCCGTCCACCTTGGACCCGGCCTGGCCCGCCTCCCGCTCCTTCAGCGTTTCGCCCACGCACATGATCGGCGTCATGCCGTGGGCGAACACGGCCTTGGCCTTCTTGTTCACGCCCGCGTCGGTCTCGGCGAACAACTCCCGCCGCTCCGAATGGCCGACGATGACGTACCTCACGTCCAGCTTGGCCAGCATGGCGGCGCTGACCTCGCCGGTGAAGGCGCCCTTGTCCTCCCAGTAGCAGTCCTGGGCCCCGAGGAGGATGGGGAGGTTGTCGCTCATGATCACGGTCTGCACGGACCGCAGCGACAAGAAGGTGGGGTGGACGGAGACGTCGACCGCCTGGTAGTCCTCGCCGGTCAGGGCGTACGACAGCTTCTGCACCACCTGGATGGCCTCCAGGTGGGTGTGGTGCATCTTCCAGTTGCCGCTGATGAGGGGCTTGCGGTCAGCCACGGCCGGCCGCCTCCCGGAGGGCCCGGAGGCCGGGAAGGTCGCCGCCGTTCTCGAAGAACTCCAGCGAGGCGCCACCTCCGGTGGAGACGTGGTCGATGCTATCGGCCAGCCCGAACTGGGCGATGGCGCTGGCGCTGTCGCCCCCGCCGATGACGGTGAAGCCGGGCGACTCGGCCAGGGCCTCGGCCAAGGCCTTGGTGCCGGCCGCGAAGCGGGGGTCCTCGAACACGCCCATGGGGCCGTTCCACAGCACCGTGCCGGCCTGGCGCACGTCGTCGGCGAAGGCGGCCGCCGTGCCGGGGCCGATGTCGAGGCCCTTGTACTCCCCCTCCACGTCCTCGCCGAAGTTGCGCACGTCCCCGCCGGCATCGGGGTTGCCGATCTCGCCGTCCGGTCCGAGGGCCACGATGTCGGTGGGGATCACGATCTTCCCCGACTCCATCAACCGCCGGCAGTTGTCCACCTGGTCGGCCTCCAGCAGGGAGTTGCCCACCTCGTGGCCGTGGGCCTTGAGGAACGTGAAGCACATGCCCCCGCCAATCAGGATCTTGTCGACCACGCCCATGAGGGCCTCGATCACCTTCAGCTTGTCGCTGACCTTGGACCCGCCCAGCACGGACACGAAGGGACGCTTGGGGTCGTCCAGCAGGCCGCCCAGCACCTCCACCTCCCGGGCCAGCAGCCGGCCGGCCGCGCCGGGGAGGTGGGCGGGCGGCCCCACGATGGAGGCATGGGCGCGGTGGGCGGCGCCGAAGGCGTCGTCGACGTAGA
Source organism: Acidimicrobiales bacterium (assembly GCA_050744785.1). GTDB lineage: Bacteria > Actinomycetota > Acidimicrobiia > Acidimicrobiales > JBOGHQ01. The sequence goes on from JBOGHQ010000309.1 coordinate 10,322, forward strand.
GGTCCTGGCCGTCGATCAGCTTCTCGACGAAGGCGGGGTCGTTGGCCTCCTCGCCCGGGTCGAAGCGGAGGTTCTCCAGCAACTCGACCTCCGGGGCCAGCTCGGCCAGCCGGGCCCGCACCGGCGCCACGGAGTACTTGGGGTTGGGTTCGCCCTTGGGCCGGCCCAGGTGGGTGCACGCCGTGACTCGGGCGCCGTGCTCCTGCAGCCACTCGATGGTGGGCAGGGCGGCCCGGATGCGCAGGTCGTCGTCGATCCTGCCGTTGGAGAGGGGGACGTTGAAGTCGGCGCGGAGCAGGACCCGCTTCCCCGAAGGATCCGGGAGGTCCTCCAGCTGGGGGAGCTGCACTACTTCTGGTTGGCGGCGCCGACGATGAGGGCCAGGTCGACCAGGCGGTTCGAGTAGCCCCACTCGTTGTCGTACCAGCCCAGCA
>JBOGHQ010000310.1:0-2482 GCA_050744785.1 Acidimicrobiales bacterium
GAGCAGCGACCCGCCGATGGCCGCCACGACCGACACCCACGCCACGACCCACACCGCCACGCTCGCGCCGACGGCCCGGGCCAGGACCCACACGGCCGGTCCGGCGGCGAGGCCGACCAGCAGTCCCACGCCCTGGCGGGCGAGCAGGTCGTCGGCGCCGAGCCCGACCACCCTCTGGTCCTCGTCGGCGACGGTTGCCAGCCGGTCGACCCGCAGTGCCCGGGCGAGGTCGGCCGGCGCCGCCGGGGGCTCAGGGCGTTGCGCAGGCGCTGGCTCCTCCACGCCGGCCATGAGGACCGGCTCCGGCGACGGAACGCGACCCAGGCGCGACAGCCAGGCAAGGGCAGCAGTGCCCGTGGACAGGATGGCGGCCAGCACGACCTGGCCCGACCCCGTACCGAACACGGCGAAGTAGCGCCGGTTGAGCACGGCGAGCAGGCCGGCGGTGGCGACGGTGGTCACCACCACCACTCGCACGCTGGTGCGGGTGCGGGCCCGCTCGGCTTCGTCGCGCCGGCGCCGGGCCACCTCCTCGCGGGCGACCCCGGCCAGGTCGCCCAGCAGGCGGGCGACGTCGCGCACCTGCCCCTCGGCGGCCTGGCGCAGCACGACGGCCACCAGGTCGGCGGTGCGGTCGTCGACAGCGGAAGCGAAGTCCGCCAGCACCACGGCGGCACGCTCATGGTCGAGGCGAGCGGCCAGGGCCGCCACCTCCTCGGCGATGGCCGGGGGGGCGATGGGCACCGAGGCCACCACGGCCCCCTCGATGCCGCGGGCGGCCCCGACGAGGTCCCGCAGGGTCTCCGTCCACGCCGCCACCGCCTCGGCCCGCTCGAGCTGGTGGCGGCGGTGACGGCGACCGACACCGGGCTTGGGGGCCCACCACACCCCCGCCGCCACCGCCACTGCCAGCACCGGCCAGCCGCTGAGGATGCCGGCGGTGACGGCACCGGCGAGGGCGCCGGCCGGGCGGAGGGGCACCCGCAGCGGGCGCGAGGGGGCTGGCGCGGGTCGCAGGCCGGCCACCGCCAGCACGGCGCTGGCGCCGACGAGGCCTCCGAGGAGCAGGGCGGCGATCACAGGGCGGCCAGCTCGTAGCCGTGGGTCACCAGCCGCTGCCTGGTGGTGGCCCGCAGTGGATCGCCGGGCACCGCGCGCCCGTCGGCGCCGGGCCGGTACACCTCGTTGGAGTCGACCCGGCCCCGGTCGAAACCGAGGACCTCGCGCACCGACGCCACGTGGCCGCCGACGCCGCGCTGGTTGGGTGCGAGGTGGACGATGAGGTCGACCGACTTGCCCACCAACTCGTAGGCGACGTCGCTCTCGAGACGGTTGGGGCTCATCCTGGCCAGCAGGGCCAGCTTGTCGATGGCATCGGCCGAGGAGTTGGCGTGCACCGTGGCCATGGTCGGGTGCCCGGAGTTGGCCAGCTTGAGCATGGTCTCGACCTCGGTGTCGATGACCTCGCCCACGATGAGGCGCCGGGCCCGCATGAGCATGGTCCACGACGCCAGCTCGGCCATGGCCACCTCGCCCTTGCCCTCGATGTTCGGCTTGCGAGCTTCCATGGCCATCACCAGCGGGTGGCGCTCGGGGTCGAGGTCGAGCTCGAAGCTCGACTCCACCGTCGCGATGGCCACATCCGCGGGGATGGCGGCCGCCAGTGCCCTCACCAGGGTCGTCTTTCCGGTCCCGGCGCCGCCGGAGGCGATGATGGTGAGGCCGGCCCGCACCGCGGCGGTGAGCAGGTCGGCCACGCCGGGGTCCATCATCTTGACCCGGACCAGGTCCTCGGCCACCCAGTCGGGGTGGCGGTGGGCGGCCAGCACGACGATGGGCGCGGGGCTGACCCAGTTGACGGCGTGGAGGCGGGTGCCATCCGGGAGCCGGGTGTGCAGGCGCGGGTTCACCCGGTCGAAGGACCGCTCGCTGGTGCGCAGCCCGGCCCGGCGGATGAGGGCCTCCAGTTCCTCGTTGGTCCCGGCCACCGGCGGGCCGGGCACGATGGCGCCGTCGGTCAGCTCCAGGAACACCCGGTCGCAGCCCATGACCCAGGCGGTGGACACCGACGGGTCGGCCACCAGGTCGAGCAGGGGGTTGGCGTCGCCGAACAGCTGGGCGAGCACGGTGTCGCGCATTTGGTACTCCTCGGCCTCGTCCAGCGGCGCGAGTCCGTCGGCCGTCCGGCGGCCGGCGTGGCGCTCGAGGGCGTCATCGATGAGGGCGGCCGCCCGGACCCGTTCGGCGTCGTGGCTGCGCAGCGCACCGCGCCGGCGCAGGGCGGCCAGGGCGTCCTCGACCTCCTCGAGGACCTGGCCCACGAGCGGCTCGGGCGCGCTCATCCGACGCTGGCCACGCTGACCCGGCCGTCGCCGGCCGCCACCGCCACCTCCGCCACCGACGCCCGGGCGACGAGGACGCTCAGCACCCGGTCGCCCTCCAGGGCGCCCTCGCCCACGGCCACGACCGTGCCCTCGTGCGT
>JBOGHQ010000311.1:0-6269 GCA_050744785.1 Acidimicrobiales bacterium
CCACGTCCCGCCAGAAGTTGGTGAGCTGGAAGGCGATCCCCAGGTCCCGGGCGTGGCCGAAGGCGGCCGGGTCGGTGGGCTCGAGGATGGGCAGCATCATCTCGCCGATCACCGCCGCCGACCCGTCCATGTAGTCCAGGAGGTCGTCGAAGGTCTCGTAGGACTCCACGGACAGGTCCATGGTCATGGACCGCAGGAAGCGGCGCACGCAGTCGGGGTCGATGTCGAAGGCCCGCACGGTGTGCACCACCGCCTTGAGGACCACGTGGTCGGACCGCCCCGTCGCGTGGTCGGCGAAGAAGCGGGCCCCGAACTCGGCCAGGGCCCGTTCCCGCTCGGCGAGAGGGGCGGGGCCGAGGTCGTCCACGATGTCGTCGGCGTAACGGCACAGCCCGTAGATGGCGTGGACGTGGTGGCGCTTGACCCGGGGGAGGAGGGCGGTGGACCAGTAGTAGGTGGTGCCGTGGCGCCGGTTGAGCCGCCGGCAGGCTTCGTACGACGCCTCCAGCGAGACGGTCACCCCGCCGCTCCTTCCTCCACCCGGTCGGCGGCCAAGCGGCCGGACAGCAGCACCATGGGCACGCCCACGCCGGGCACCGTGGCCGACCCCACGAACACCAGCCCGGGGGCGTGCCGGGTCACGTTGTTGGGGCGGAAGGGGCCGCTCTGGAAGAACTTGTGGCTGAGGGCGAACGGCGTCCCCCGCTCCATGCCCTGGCGCTCCCAGTCGGTGGGGTCGGAGAAGTGCTCCACCTCCACGTCGGCGGGGTAGCCGAGGCCGGCCACCCGGTCGGCCAGGTCGGCCTTGAGCCGGTCTCGCTCGTAGACCCAGTCGATGCGCCCGTCCAGGTTGGGCAGCGGCTCCAGCACGTACAGCGAGGAGCAGCCGTCCGGGGCCAGCGAAGGGTCGGAGGACGAGGGCGAGCTGACCAGGATGGAGGGGTCGGCCATCCGGGTGCCGTCCTTCATGAGGGCCTGGAACGACCCCTTCCACGCCCGTCCGAAGTGGATGTTGTGATGGGCCGCCCCGGCCGGCCACTCGCCCCGGGCGCCGGCCAGCCACACCGCGCAGGACGGCGAGTAGTGGCCCTTGCGCAGGGTGCGGGGCACCGGCACCTCGGGGACCATGGTGCGGTAGGCCACCGGGAGGTCGGCGTTGAGCACCACCGCGTCGGCGGTGACGACCTCGCCGGAGGACAGGCGGACGCCGGTGACCGGGCCGCTGGTGCCGGCCCGGCGCACCACTCGCTCCACCGTCTGGCCGTAGGAGAAGGTAGCCCCCGCCTTCTCGGCCACCGCGGCCAGGGCCCGCGGCACGGCGTGCATGCCGCCGGCCGGGAAGTAGACGCCCTCCACCGTGTCCATGTAGGTGATCACGCAGTACACGGCCAGGGCCTCGAACGGCGACAGGCCGGCGTACATGGACTGGAAGGAGAAGAGGCGCACCAGCCGGTCGTCGTCGAAGTAGGACTGGACGACGGAGTTGAGGCGGCGGAACCCGCCCATGCGCACCAGGGTGAGGATGGGGCCGAGGGGCCAGGCCAGGTCGAGCGGTGTGTCGAAGTTGCGGTTGATGAAATTGGGCAGCTCCAGGTGGTACAGGTCGGTGAGCCAGTCGCAGAACCGGCCGAAGGCGGCCGCGTCCTTGGTGCCGCACTCCCGGTGGATCTCCTCCGTCATGGCCTCCCGGCCGTGGCGCACCCGGATGGCCGAGCCGTCGGCGAAGCAGGCCCGGTACATGGGGTCGACGGGGGCCAGGGAGAGGTGGTCGGCCATGTCGGCACCGGCCGCGGCGAAGACGTCGGAGAGGATCCCGGTCATGGTGAGCACCGACGGCCCGGTGTCGAACCGGTAGCCGCCCAGCTCCAGCAGCCCGGCCCGGCCGCCGGGGACGTCGCCCCGTTCCAGCACCACCACCTCGTGGCCCCGGCCGGCCAGGTGGCAGGCGGCGGACAGCCCGCCCAGCCCCGCTCCCACCACGACGACCCGCATGCCGCCATCCTTCCGGCCCCGCCGCCGACCTGCAACAGCGTCGGTGGTCGGGCACTGTGGACGGATGCCCCGCTGGCTGGTCGCCGCCCTGTCCGCCTTCGTGGCGGCCGTGCTGGCCGCCGGCGTGGTGGGGGTGGTGGTCAACCGGGACGGCGACGACTCGGCCGCCCCGTCCCGGCGGACCTCGACGACATCGACCACCGCCACGCCGTCGGGGGCGTCATCCACGACGGCCGCGCCGTCCACCACCGCGCCGCCCACTGGTGTGGAGGCGGTGGTGCCGTCGCTCCAGGCCTTCGTGGAGAAGGAGCGGGGCCTGGCCTTCCGCCAGCCCGTCAAGGTCACCCTCCTGGCCGACGGGCCCTTCGAGGCCCGGGTCCGGGAGAGCGACGAGGAGGACTTGGAGGAGCTCCGGGACGCCGAGGCCGTCCTGGAGGCCATGTTCCTGCTCGACCGCGAGGTGGACCTGGCCGAGGAGGTCGAGCGGTTCAGCGCCGGCGCCATCCTCGGCTTCTACGACACCGAGACCAAGGAGCTGGTGGTGCGGGGCCGCGAGCCGACCCCCTACGTCCGCACCATTCTGGTCCACGAGCTGACCCACGCCCTGGAGGACCAGCACTTCGACCTCGACCGGGCCGACGACCTGGGCGACGAGGCCTTCCTCGGGTTCCAGGCCCTGGCCGAGGGGAGCGCCGGGCGGGTTGAGGACGCCTACCGGGCCTCGCTGTCCGCGGCCGACCGGCGGGCGGCGGCACGGGAGGAGGCGGCCCGAGCCACCTCGGTGCCGGACGTGCCGGCGGTGGTGCAGCTGATCTTCGGCTTCCCCTACGCCTTCGGCCCCGACCTGGTGGCCGCCATCCTGCGGGCCGGCGGCCAGGCCCGCCTCGACGCCGCCTTCGGTGACGACTCGCCGGCCAGCAGCGAGCACGTCCTCCACCCGTCCCGGTACCTGCGGGGCGACGAGCCGCGGGCCGTCCCCAACCCGCCCGCCGACGGCACCGCCTTCGACGACGGCGAGATCGGCGAGCTGTTCCTGTCGCTCATGCTGGGCGCCGGCCTCGACCAGGACCAGGCCGACGAGGCGGCCGAGGGGTGGGGCGGCGACCACTACGTGGCCTGGCGGGACGGGGACCGCACCTGCGTCCGCATGACCTTCGTGATGGACACGCCGGCCGACACCGCCCAGCTCACCGAGGCCCTGGCCGACTGGGCCGAGGAGCGGGGCAACGCCGCCGCCGCCGACGGCACCACCCTGCGCACCTGCGGGTGACGGGGGCCCAGCCGTTCTCTGCCCGGGGCCAGGCGAAGAACCGGACCTGAGCGTTCGGAGAGCCGGGGTCAGTGGTCGCGGCCGGCCACGAAGCGGGCCAGCTCGGCCAGCCGCTCGGTGGCCTCGGGGCCCAGCCCGGCGCGGTGGAGGGCGGTGAGGGCCTCGTCCACCTGCTCGTCGATGGCCCGCTCCACCCGGCGGCGGGCGCCGGAGCGCTCCAGGACGGCCTGCAGCTCGGCGATCTCGCCGGGGCTGAGGTCCGGTGCGCCGAAGCGGCCCGTCAGCAGCCGGGCGTCGGCCTCGGGGGCACCGGCCAGGGCGTAGGCGTAGAGGGCGGTGGGCTTGCCCTCCCGCAGGTCCTCGCCCACCGGCTTGCCGGTGAGGGCCGGGTCGCCGAAGGCGCCCAGCAGGTCGTCGCGGAGCTGGAAGGCCTCGCCCAGCGGGCTGCCGACGGCGGACAGGGCCGGCCCCAGCTCGTCGAGGCGGCCGGCCAGTGCGGCACCGAGGTGGAGGGGCCGCTCGACGGTGTAGCTGCCCGACTTGTAGCGGCAGATGCGGCGGGCCTTGTCGAGGTCGACCTCGCCCCGCGCCGTGGCCAGCAGGTCGAGGTACTGGCCCACGTTCACCTCGAGGCGCAGCTCGGTGAACACGTCGATGGCGGGCCGGGGGGCGCCGGCCAGGAGGAGGTCGGCGTAGACGAAGGCCAGGTCGCCCGCCAGGATGGCCATGCCGTCGCCGAACCGGCGGCCGTCGCCTCGCCACCCGCCGCCGGCGTGGAGGCCCTCGTAGCGACGGTGCACGGTGGGGCGGCCCCTGCGCAGGCTGGAGCCGTCCATGATGTCGTCGTGGATGAGGGCGAAGCTGTGCAGCAGCTCCAGGGCGGCGCCGGCGTCCACTACCAGGGCGTCGTCCGGGTCGCCGCCGGCCGCCACGTAGGCCCAGTAGCAGAAGGCGGGCCGCAGCCGCTTGCCGCCGGCCAGGACCAGGGCGCCGATGGCGTCCAGCAGCTCGGCCAGGTCGGGGTCGACCTCGGCCCAGCGGCCCCGCTCGGCCCGCAGGAGGCAGTCGATGCGGCCGTCGACCCGCGCCGCGATGCGGGCCAGGCTGGGCGGCACCGGCGTGACGCGGAGGGGCCCGCCCGCCGGAGGTGGCGCGGAGAGGTGCTCGGACGGGGCGGGCACGTCCACCATACGAGCCTAGGGGTCGGGCTGGATGACCGCACCGCTGCCGGCCTGACATGCTGGCGCCGGTGCGCCGCCTGACGCCGGTCGAGCTGGGGTCCTACGACCACGTCCCGCCCGAGGTGGCGGCCCGGGCCCTCGTGCAGAGGGTGCCCGTGCTGCCGCCCGGGTCGGACGGCATGACCCTGGGCCGGTTGGTGCTGGTGAAGCGGGACGGCATGGCCGACCGCACCGGCCGGCGCAGGCTGCTGGCCCACGAGTTGGTGCACGTGCGCCAGTTCGCCGAGAAGGGGCGGGCCCGGTTCCTGGCGCGGTACCTGTCGGACTACGTGCGGAACCTGGCCCGGCTGCACCGGCATCGGGAGGCGTACCTGGCCATCCCGTACGAGGTGGAGGCCCGGGCCGGCGCCGACGACTGGCAGCGGGCCCGGGACGAGGGCTAGCGCCTCGGCCTCAATCGTTCGCTCCGCTCTCCCCATTCGGTCGAACTTGATCGAGCGCCGGCGGGCGAGCGGAGCTCGCGCCGCCTCCGCCCTGTCGGTCTCGGTGGTCCGCAGCCGTGGAGGCCGCCTGCAGCGGCGCCAGCGGCCACGGACCGCGGCTCGGTCAGACAGGCGAACGTTTGTGGCCACGGAGCTAGCCGCCGGCCGCCTCGGCCCGGTCCGGCTCGTCCTCCTCGACCGCCTCCTCCACGGGCTCCTCCACGGCCGGCTCCAGGTGGTCGGCGTCGTCGGCGGCCGCCTGCGGCGCCGGCTGGAGGCCCCGGTCGGCCAGCACCTTGGTGAGGGCCCGCCCCAGCACGAACCCGACGGCCAGGGTGACGGCGCCACCCGCCGCGTCCAGCCAGTAGTGGTTGGCCGTCACCACGATGGCGAACAGGGTCAGGAAGGGGTAGGCCACCATGAGGCCCCGCTGCCACGGCCTGCGCAGGGCGGGGTAGAGCACGAAGGTGCACCACCACGCCCAGGCGAAGTGGAGGCTGGGCATGGCCGCGTACTGGTTGGAGATCTTGGCCACCGCCCCTGACTCGAACGACCACAGCCCGCCCACGTCGGTCAGGGTGTCCACGAAGCTGTAGGACGCGGGCAGGAGCCGGGGCGGCATGAGGGGGTAGAAGGCGAAGCCGATGAGGGCCAGGCCGGTGGTGAAGGCAAGGGTGTTCCGCCACAGCGGGTAGCGGTGGCTCATGCGCCGGAACAGGTAGACGAGGGCCACCACCGTCACGACGAAGTGGGCGGTGCCGTAGAAGATGTTCCAGAAGCCGATGAACCAGTCGGCGCCGAGGAAGGCGTCCTGGATGGCCTCCTCCTGGAAGCTGCCGAGGGCCCGCTCGGCCCGGATCACCTGGCGGGCGTTGCGGAAGGCCTCGACGCTGGAGTCGGTGGCGACGCCCTTGTTCCGGATGAAGCTGTAGACGGAGTAGAAGGCGAGGATGTAGATGACCTCGCGCCACCACCTGAGGCGGGGGGCGCGGGGGCGCCGGTGCGCCCCGCTCACGCGACGGCGCGGGCCCGGCTGCCGAGGGCGAAGGCTGGCGCGCCCAGGAGGCTGACGCCCAGGTTCACGAAGTAGATGAGCAGGCCGAGGGCGAAGGCGTCGGCCTGGGCCACGCCCAGGGGGTGGAGGAAGAAGACCAGGGCCGCCTCACGGGTGCCGAGGCCGCTCACGGTGAGGGGCAGCACCTGCACGATGGCCACCACCGGGAAGAAGGCCAGGATGGCCGTCCACCCCACGGCGAGGCCCATGGCCTTGGCGGCCAGGAAGGCGCCCAGCATCACGGCCAGCTGGTAGGCGAAGCCCACGGTGAGGATCTCGAAGGCCAGGCC
>JBOGHQ010000312.1:0-1624 GCA_050744785.1 Acidimicrobiales bacterium
GTCGAGGTGGAGGTCGTGCTCCCACCCGGCCGGTCAGAGCTTCGGGTCACGAGCGAGCTGCCGGCTACCATCACCGCCTCCGGTGCGAACGCCGCCTTTTGGATACAGAACGTGACCATCGTCGACGCCGACGACCGCCCGCCCCCGCCGCCCCTGCCCCGGTGACCGACCTGCGTCCGCCCTGGCCCGGCGACGAGCTCGTCTCGCGGGTGACCGGCCTGACCGACCGCGACATCTTCTTCGACTCGGGGCAGCAGTCGGTCCAGGACCTCGACCGGGCCCTCGCCGTGATCGGCCGGTCGCTCGAGTCCTACTCGACGATCCTCGAGTTCGGCTGCGGGTGCGGCCGGATCATGCTGTGGCTCGAGCACCTGGCCGCCGGCGCCGACCTCCACGGTGTCGACATCGACGAGCGGGCGATCCGGTGGGCGCAGGCCAACATGCCCTACGCCACGTTCGCCGTGAACGAGCCGCTTCCCCCGCTGGACTACCCCGACGGCTTCTTCGACCTCGTCTACAACCACAGCGTCTTCACCCACCTGGACGAGGAGCACCAGGACCGGTGGCTGGAGGAGCTGCGGCGGGTCACGGCACCGGGCGGCCACCTCGTGCTGAGCGTGCACGGCGAGAAGGCGCTGGCCGACTTCGAGGAGGGCTCGCGGGGTGCGGGCGGGGACCCGAGCGGCATCCGGGACGAGGTGCTGCACCGGGGGATCTCGTTCATCTCCCACGACTCCTTCACCGGTGGGCCGTTCCCCGACGCCTACCACAGCACCTTCCACGCCCCCTGGTACGTGCTCGAGCACTGGAGCCAGTACTTCGACGTGCGGGCCTACGTGCCACGCGGATCGCTCGGCTTCCAGGACTTCGTGCTGCTGGAGCGGCCGGCCGGCGACGGCCCCACCACCGCGGCCCGGAGGTCCGGTGCCCGCGGCCCCCGGTTCTTCACCGAGACCGCCGCCGCGCCGCCGCCACCCGCTCGGGGGGCGGTGCGGCGGGCCATCGAGCTGCCGCTGCACGGGCCCGCCCCCGAGGGCCCGGCCCGCTGGGGTGAGCTCTCACGCGGAGTGCGCCGGGCCGTCCTGCGGGTGCTGTCCCATTCCACGAACTACCAGCGCGGGGTGGACCGCCAGTTCCAGGAGGCGCTGGCCGAGATGGACGCGGTGGTGTCCGAGGTGGCCGGCACCCTGGAGCAGCTCCGGGCGGCCGGCACCGTCGACGGCGTCCTCACCCTCCAGGAGTCCAACGTGCGCCTGTGGGACTCGCTGCGCCGCCACGGCGAGCGGGTCAACCGGCTGGAGGAGGACCTGTGGGCGGCGCTGGAGCAGCGGGCCGGCGCTGGCGCCGGCGGGGCCGCGCCGCCCACGCCCCCGAGCCCACCAGGACAACAAGGGTAAGGGCGGTGACGGCGGCCCCGAGCCGCACGGACTGGGGCCGGTAGCGGAACTCCACCACATGCGCTCCGGCCGGCACGGCCACACCCCGCAGGGCGTGGTCCACCCGCAGCACCGGGGCCGAGCGGCCGTCCACGGTGGCCTGCCAGCCCGGGAACCACGTGTCGCTCAGCACCAGCACCGATGGCGCCGGCCCGACCGTGCGCACCGTGACCCGCTCGGGCTGGTAG
>JBOGHQ010000313.1:0-2802 GCA_050744785.1 Acidimicrobiales bacterium
CCCTTGAACTGCTTGGCGGCGCCGGCGGCACCGGCTTGGCGCAGGGTGTTCCACTCCTCCCGGCGAACCTCGTCGAGGGCGTCGGTGGCCCAGCCGATCACGTGGAAGGTGTCCAGGCACACGATGGCGTCAGGGGCTGCCCCGGCCACCACGGAGCGGATCCACTCGGCCCCGTCACAGGACACAAAGCGCAAGCGGGCCGAGCGTTCCTCGCCCAGGGCGGCGAAGAAGGCGCCGACGCTGTCCTTGCTGCGGCCCTTGACGGCCCACACGACCCGGCCGGTGAAGTGGTCGCACACGACGGTCAGGTACCGCTGGCCCTTCTTGTACTTCACCTCGTCGATGGCCACCGCCACCAGGCCGTCAAGCAGGTCGACCCGGCCGAGCGCTTCGGTGGCGACACGGACGCAGGCGTTGTTCACCGCTCGCCACGAGATCCCGTACCGGTCGGCCGCCGCCTGCTTGTTGGCCATGATGGCGTCGTGCACCACCAGGTCCTCCATGGCCCGGGAGAAGGCGCTGTCGTGGCGGGCCCAGGGCACCTCGGCCACCACCACGCCGTGGTCGGGACAGCTCACCCGTGGAGCGTCGGCCACCAGTTCGCAGGTGGCGTAGCCCACGTCGACATGGCGCCACCGGCGCTCGCCGTCACCACGGTCGAACCATGGCGCCACCGTCGAGCAACGCCCGCACCGTCCTCGCCGGCCCGCCTTCAGCCGCACCCGCACCACCAGCCTGGGGCGAGCGCTGTCCCCGGCTGGATCGCTCAACTCCCCGCTCGTCACCACAACGGCCCGACCCAGCCCGAGCACCGTTCTGAGTACCTTCTTGAGGCGCACGCCTTGAACTCCTCTCGAATCCAGCCTTCGAACAGCCGGAAACGTAGGGAGGACAAGGCGTGCGTACGCGGATGGGTGGCTCAGCGACCCACGGGACCGTCAGTTGAGCCCCATTTCCCGTCCCTGGCGGAGCGGCCGGGCCACGGGCCGGCGTCACCCTGCGGTCGGCGGCCGGGGGTCACCGGCGACGCCGCCTCCGCTGGCCGATGTGCGCACCCAGAGCGTGCGCTGGGGGAAGGGGATCTCGATCCCGGCGGCATCGAAGGCCCGCTTGATGCGGGCGCGTAGCTCGCGCGCCACGTTCCACTGCGAGAGCGGCCTCGTCTTCACGACGAGGCGGATGGCGACGCCGTCGGCGCCCAGTGCTTCGACGCCCCACACCTCGGGTTCAGCCAGGATCTCCGAGGACCATCGCTCATCCAGCCAGGTCTCCCGAGCGACGCGCTCGATCACCTGCGCCGCCTGCTCCGTGCTCGTCTGGTACGACACCTGCACGTCGAGCAGCGCCCTCGACCACTCTTGGGACTTGTTGGCGACCCGCACGATCTCGCCGTTCGGCACGTGCCAAACGTTTCCTTCGACGTCGCGCAGCCTCGTGGTCCGTAGGCTCACCCCCTCCACCGTCCCGGTGGCGGGGCCGACGTCGATGACGTCTCCGACGCCGTACTGGTCTTCGATGAGCATGAAGATTCCCGAGAGGAAGTCGCGGACGAGGTTCTGGGCGCCGAAACCGAGGGCGATCCCGACGATGCCCGCGCCGGCCACCAGGGGGCCGAGGGCGATGCCCAGCTCCCCGAGCACCGTCAGAGCGGCGACTGCCCAGATCGCGAACGTCGCCGCGCTGGCCAGTAGCGAGCCAATGGTCTCTGCCCGCTGGGCTGTGCGCACCGTGGCCGGGCCGCCGGTCCGCAGGAGGGTCCCCGCCGAGCGGTCGCCGCCGCTCACCACGTCGGCGCCGACCACGCCGAGCCTCTTGGTGAAGCGCCGGAGAGCGCGACGTACCAGGCGGGCGAGCACCCACGCGAGCACGACGACGAACAGGATCTTGGTGGGCCGGGCCAGGAACAGGTCGCCCGCCCGGGCGATGGCCTCGTTGCCGGTGAGTCGGAACACGGTGGCACAGAAGGCGCCGGCGTCCTCAGGGGGCCCGCACGCGGTGGTCAGGGTCTCGGCGTGAGCGAGGATGGCGGCCGCCGTCACGCCCGCCCTCGGATCCGCCAAGGGGCGGCCGGCGCGACGTTTGGCGCCCAGTGCATCCTCGCCGTCCTACCCCACCCATCGGGCCGCCGCGCATCGCCACGGTCACGGCCGTGTCACAAATGGCCCAATCAGGCGATCATGCCGGCGTAGTCATCGCGTGCCACGGGCCCCGGCGTGAGGGAGCCATCTGGCGCAGGGACCTGGACGGGCGCGCCATCGAGCAGGAACGCCACCTGGCCGACGCCGGGGCGAGCGGTCAACGTGCACACCAGCTGGGCCACCACGAGCAGCTGGGCATCGGGCCCGACGGCAGCGGCGGGCGACGCCAGGTCGACGTGCGCGATGCCGCCGCGCACGTTCACCGCGGACACCAGGGAGTCGTCGGCCACGGCGGTGGTGAGGCCGGCTGGGTCTGCCGGCGGGACAGCCAGGGCACGGACTACGTCGAGTGGATCGGCCGACGCCTCCAGTGGCTGGATGACGCGCACGATTGTCCGCCCGGCCACGAAGCAGAGCTGGACGTCGGCCGTCGTCTCGGGGGCTGGTCGGACGAGCGGTGGCGCATCCTCGTCCAGCAGGTCGTAGGGCACGCCTGTGTCGTCCTGGACCCGTGCCGACTGCTCGACGGGGACCGAGCACCCCCCCATGGCGAGGACGAGCAGGGCTGCGACCGCCGGCCTCCAGCACTGCCTCACCCGCGGCCTCCGGGCAGCTCCAGCACGAACCGGGCCCCGCCGCCCGGCGCGTCCTCCACCCAGGCGCG
>JBOGHQ010000314.1:0-8227 GCA_050744785.1 Acidimicrobiales bacterium
GGGGGTGGCCGGGCCCGAGGGGGCGGGAGCCGGAGTCGGCGGCGAGGCGCCGGCCGAGGCACCCGAAGGCGGCGAGGGCTAGCTGCCCCTGCGCGCCCGCACCGGCACCCCGGCCGACCTGTTGGCCGTGGGGCTGGGAAATCCGGGGGAGGAGTACGCCGCCACCCGCCACAACGCCGGGGCCGACGTCATCGCCCTGCTGGCCCGCCGCCACGGGGGCCGGCTGCGCAAGACGCGAGAGCGGGCGCTGGTGGACGAGGTCCGGGTCGACGGGCGCCGGCTGGCCCTGGCCTTCCCGCAGACCTACATGAACGACTCTGGGATGGCGGTGGCCCCCCTGGCCCGCCGCTTCGGCGTGGACGGCGACTTGACCAAGCTGGTGGTGGTCCACGACGAGCTGGACCTGCCGGTAGGGCGCATCCGGGTCAAGGTGGGCGGCGGGCTGGCCGGCCACAACGGGCTCAAGTCCATCACCGCCCACCTGCACAGCGACGCCTTCTGCCGGGTCCGCATCGGCATCGGCAAGCCGCCGGGCCGCCAGCAGGGCGTCGACCACGTGCTGCGCCCGCCCGGCAAGGCGGAGCGCGAGGAGCTGGCCGTGGCCATCGAGGAGGCGGCCGACGCGGTGGAGACCATCCTGGCCGAGGGACCGGCCGCGGCCATGAGCCGCTTCAACTGACGAAAGTGATCAGGGCGGGAGGGGCCGTAGCCTGGACCGGGTGAGCCTGCGCGCCCTCCCGCCCCTCCTGCGCCACGATCCCACCCTGTCCGGGCTGGCCGGTCGGCGCGCCGCGGTGCTGGCCGTGCCGGAGCCGGCCCGAGCCATCGCCATCGCCGGCCTGGCTCACCTCAGCCAGCGCCACCCGCTGGTGGTGGCCCTCCCCACCGCCACCGACGCCGAGCGGCTGGCCCACGACCTGCGCACCTTCTTGGGCGAGGAGGCGGTGGACACCTTCCCGGCGTGGGAGACGCTGCCCTTCGAGCGGGTCAGCCCGAGCGTGGAGACCATGGGCCGCCGGCTACGGGCCATGTGGCGGCTGCGCCACCCTGAGCGAACGGCGCCGGGTGGGGTTGGGGACCCCACCTCCGCGAGGAGGCGGGGTTGGAGCCCCGCCGGGGAGATGACACGGCTCCGGGTGCTCGTCGCACCCGTCAAGGCCCTCATCCAGCGGCTCGGTCCGCACGTGGAGGAGGCCGAGCCGGTGGTGCTGGCGCCGGGCGACCAGATCGACCCCGAGGAGCTGGTCGCCCGCCTGGTGGGCGCCGGCTACCGGCGGGAGTACCAGGTGGAGCACCGGGGCGAGGTAGCGGTGCGGGGCTCCATCGTGGATGTCTTCCCGTCCACCGCCGACGGGCCGGTGCGCATCGACCTGTGGGGCGACGAGGTCGACCGCCTCACCGAGTTCGCGGTGGCCGACCAGCGCTCCACCCGGGACATCGGGTGCGTGGAGATCTTCGCCTGCCGGGAGCTGCTGCCCACCCCGGAGGTGCGGGAGCGGGCCGCCGCCCTCGTCGGCGCCGAGCCGTGGGGCCGGGAGCGCTGGGAGCGGCTGGCCGAGGGGCTGGTGTTCGACGGGATGGAGTCGTGGCTGCCGTGGCTCACCGACGGCGAGCACCTCCTGCCCGACCTGGTGGGCCCCGACGCCCTGGTCCTGCTGCTCGAGCCACGGCGCATGCGAGACCGGGCCGCCGAGCTGCTCGACGAGGAGGCCGCCCTGGCCGGCACCCTGGCCGGCACCTGGGGCGCCGGCGGGCGGGAGTTCCCCCAGCTCCACCTTCCCTTCGACCGCCTCCTGGCCCACACCTCGGCACCGGTGTGGTCGGTGGTCGGCGCCGCTGAAGGGCCCGACACCCCGGCCCTGGCCGCCACCGGCTGGGACCCCGTGGTGGGCGACGGCTCCCGGCTGGCCAAGCAGCTCACCGACCTGGTGGCCGACGGCTTCCGGGTCCTCATCGCCGCCGACGGCGAGGGGACGGCGGCCCGCATCGCCACCCGCCTCCGGGACGAGGCGGTGGGCGGGGTGGAGGTCGTGGTGGCCCCGCTGGAGCGGGGCTTCGTGCTGCCGTCGGTCCAGCTGGCCGTGCTGGCCGAGAGCGACGTCACCGGCCGGCGCCGGGCCCACCGCCGCCCCCGGCCCCGCCCCAGGCTCACCGAGGGGTTCTTCGACGAGCTGGCCCCCGGCGACTACGTGGTCCACCACCAGCACGGCGTGGCCCGCTACGGCGGCATGGTGAAGCGAGCCATGGCCGGCGCCGAGCGCGACTACCTGCTGCTCGAGTACCGGGGCGGCGACAAGCTCTACGTGCCGTCCGACCAGATCGACCTGGTGCGCCCCTACACCGGCGGCGAGTCGCCCACCCTCCACCGCCTGGGCGGCACCGACTTCGCCCGCAGCAAGGCCAGGGTGCGGGCCGCGGTGCGGGAGATCGCCCAGGAGCTGATCGTCCTCTACCGCCGGCGGGTCACCAGCCCGGGGCACGCCTTCGAGCCCGACACGCCCTGGCAGCGGGAGCTGGAGGAGGCCTTCTCCTACACCGAGACGCCCGACCAGCTCAAGGCCATCGTCGAGGTGAAGCAGGACATGGAGGAGCCCGCCCCCATGGACCGCCTGGTGTGCGGCGACGTGGGCTTCGGCAAGACCGAGGTGGCGGTGCGGGCCGTGTTCAAGGCCATCCAGAACGGCAAGCAGGCCGCCGTGCTGGTGCCGACCACCCTGCTGGCGCAGCAGCACTTCGCCACCTTCTCGGAGCGCTTCGCCGGCTACCCCGTCCGGGTGGAGGTGCTGAGCCGCTTCCTCACCACGGCCGAGGCCAAGAAGGTGGTAGACGGCATGAAGGACGGCAGCGTCGACGTGGTGATCGGCACCCATCGGCTGCTCTCCGGCGACATCACGTTCAAGGACCTGGGCCTGCTGGTGGTGGACGAGGAGCAGCGCTTCGGCGTCACCCACAAGGAAGCCATCAAGCAGCTGCGGGCCGACGTGGACGTGCTCACCCAGACGGCCACGCCCATCCCCCGCACCCTGGAGATGAGCCTCACCGGGATCCGCGACCTGACCCTGCTCAACACCCCGCCCGCCGACCGCCAGCCCATCCTCACCTACGTGGGCGAGTACGACGAGCGGGCCGTGGCCGAGGCCATCCGCCGCGAGCTGCTGCGGGAGGGCCAGGTCTTCTATGTGCACAACCGGGTGGCCGACATCGAGTACGTGGCGCGCGACCTGCGCCACATGGTGCCGGAGGCCCGCATCGCGGTGGCCCACGGCCAGATGGACGAGGGCACCCTCGAGCGGGTGGTCCTCGACTTCTGGGAGGGCGCCTACGACGTGCTGGTGTGCACCACCATCATCGAGTCGGGCATCGACATGCCCACCGTCAACACCCTGGTGGTGGACCGGGCCGACGTGCTGGGGCTGGGCCAGCTCCACCAGCTGCGGGGCCGGGTGGGCCGGGCCGGCTCCCGGGCCTACGCCTACCTGTTCTTCCCGCCCGAGCGGGCCCTGTCGGAGCAGGCCTACGAGCGGCTCAAGACCATCGGCGAGCACACCGAGCTGGGCTCGGGCTTCAAGATCGCCATGCGGGACCTGGAGATCCGCGGCGCCGGCAACCTGCTGGGCGCCGACCAGACCGGCCACATCGCCGCCGTCGGCTACGACCTCTACGTGCAGCTGGTCAGCGAGGCGGTGGCCGAGCTCAAGGGGGAGACGCCGCGGCCGCCGGCCGAGGTGAAGCTCGACCTGCCCGTCCAGGCCAACCTGCCGCCCGACTACGTGGCGCGCCAGGACCTGCGCCTGGAGGCCTACCGCCGGCTGTCCACCGTCACCGCCGCGTCGGAGGTGGACGACATCCGGGCCGAGTGGCTGGACCGTTACGGCCCGCCGCCGCCGCCGGCCGAGGCCCTGCTGGCGGTGGGCCGGCTGCGGGCCGAGTGCGTGCGCACCGGGGTGCGGGAGGTGAACGTGGCCCGCGACGTGGTGCGGGTGTCCCCCCTCCGACTCAAGACCAGCCAGACCATCCGGCTCCGCCGGCTGTTCCCCAAGGCGGTCTACAAGCAGGACCCGGGCCAGCTGGTGGTGCCCATGATGCGGGGTGGCGATCCGGTGGAAGCGGCCCGCACCCTGCTCGCGACCCTCGTTCCCGAGGAGGAGCGCCTACCATCGGCGGCGCCGTGAACGCCCCCAGGCGCGTTGCCGCCGCCCCCGTCCTGCTCCTTGCCGCCGCCCTCCTCCTGGCCGGCTGCAGCTCGTTCCGAACCTCCGCGGCCGAGGTCAACGGGGAGCGCATCTCCCAGGACGAGCTGAACCGGGAGCTGAAGGCCATCCTCGGCAACGAGGCCTATCTCGAGCAGGTCGACCAGCAGTTCTCCCAGGGCCAGGGCGAGCGGGCCATCGGCCAGGGCAAGGACACCCTCAACTCGGTGTTCGTGGCGGCCGTGCTCAACCGCCGCATCGGCTTCGAGCTGATCCACCAGGAGGTGGTGCGGCGCAGGGTCCAGGTCACCGCCGAGCAGCGCCGCCTGACCCGGGAGACGCTGGAGGAGCGCATCACCAAGGAGGTGTTCGACGACTTCCCGCGGTCGTACCAGGACGACCTGGTCCGGGTCTTCAGCGAGCAGCTGGCCCTGGAGGAGGCCCTCGGGGAGTCGGTCCTCGACGAGGCCGCCATCAAGGAGTTCTACGACGCCAACCGGGAGGCGTTCGACCAGACCTGCGTGCGCCACATCCTGGTCGGCACCGAGCCCACCGCCGCCGCCATCAAGGCCCGGATCGACGCCGGCGAGGACTTCGCCGCCATCGCCCGGGCCGAGTCCACCGACAACCAGGTGGGCGGGGGCTCGGCCGAGAACGGAGGCGACCTCGGGTGCCTGCCCAAGGGCAGCCTGGTGCCGGAGTTCGAGGCGGCCATGGACACCCTCCAGCCGGGCCAGGTCTCCGGCCCGGTGCAGACCACCTTCGGCTTCCACATCATCCAGGTCCTCGAGCGCAAGACGGTGTCGCTGGAGGAGGCCACGCCCCGGATCCGGGAGACGCTGCAATCCCAGTCACCCAATCCGGTGGGCCTGTTCGTGAACGAGGCCATGGCCAAGGCCGACATCTCGGTGAACCCCCGCTACGGCAGGTTCGTGAAGGACGGCCCCTCGCCCGGCGTGCAGGCGCCCAAGCTGCTCGACGCCGCGGCCACGTCGATCCCCGACCAAGGCCAGGAGCTGTCGCCGGTCCCCGCGGACCGGTGACACCGGGGGGCCGGTGACCCCGAGGGTCGTCGTCGCCGGGTTGGGCCCGGCCGGCCCGGAGCTGCTCACCGCCGCCACCAGGGCCGCCATCGACCGGGCCCCCCACCGGTACCTGCGCACCGCCCGGCACCCGGCCGCCGCCGCGGTGGCGGGGGCCCGTGGCTTCGATGCCGTCTACGAGGAGGCGGCCACGCTGGAGGAGGTGTACCGGCGCATCGCCGGCGCCCTTGTCGAGGCGGCCATCGACGCCGGCGAGGTGCTCTACCTGGTGCCCGGCTCGCCGGCCGTGGCCGAGCGCACGGTGGACCTCCTGCGGGCCGACGGCCGGGTGGTGGTCGAGGTGCTGCCCGCCCTCTCCTTCGCCGACCTGGCCTGGGCCCGGCTGGGAGTGGACCCGGTGGCGGCCGGCGCCCGGCTGGTGGACGGCCACCGCTTCGCCCAGGAGTCGGCCGGCGAGCGGGGGCCACTGCTGGTGGCCCAGTGCGACTCGGCCCTGGTGCTGTCCGAGATCAAGCTGTCGGTCGAGGAGCCGCCCGCGGCCGTGACCGTCCTGCAGCGCCTCGGCCTGCCCGACGAGGCGGTGTTCGAGGTCGACTGGCACGACCTGGACCGGTCGGTCACCCCTGACCACCTGACCTCGCTCTGGATCCCCGAGCTGGCTGCGCCGGTGGGGCGGGAGCTGCTGCGCTTCGCCGAGCTGGTGCGCACCCTGCGGGCCCGCTGCCCGTGGGACCGTGAGCAGACCCACGCCAGCCTCACCCGGCACCTCCTGGAGGAGGCCTACGAGACGGTGGAGGCCATCGAGGCCCTGGACCGGGAGGGCGACGGCGGGGACGCCATGGACCACCTCCGGGAGGAGCTGGGCGACCTGCTGTTCCAGGTCTACTTCCACGCCACCCTGGCCGCCGAGGAGGGTCACTTCACCCTGGCCGACGTGGCCCGGGGCATCCACGACAAGCTCGTGCACCGCCACCCCCACGTGTTCGGCTCGGTCCAGGCAGAGACGGCCGGCCATGTGGTGGCCAACTGGGACAGGATCAAGCAGGCCGAGAAGGGGCGGGCCAGCGCGATGGACGGCATCCCCGCCGCCTTGCCGTCGCTGCTGCACGCCGCCAAGGTGCAGCGCCGGGCCGCCTCCCTGGGGTTCGACTGGGCGTCGGTGGACGGCGCCTACCCCAAGGTGGCCGAGGAGCTGGAGGAGCTGCGGGCCCAGCCGTCGGAGGAGGAACTGGGCGACCTGCTGTTCGCGGTGGTGAACGTGGCCCGCCACCTGGGCCTGGACCCCGAGGGCGCCCTGCGGGGGGCCACGGCCAAGTTCCGGGACCGGTTCGGCGCGGTGGAGGCCCTGGCCGCGGCGCGCCGCCTCGACCTGGCCACCCTCGACCTGGCCGGACTGGACGCCCTGTGGGACGAGGTCAAGCGGGCCGGCGGCCCACCGAGGGATGGCGTGAGAAGGTAGAGGGGATGGGGGCCAGCCAGTCGTCCCGGGTGGAGCACGTCGTCGTGCTGATGCTGGAGAACCGGTCGTTCGACCACGTGCTCGGGTTCCTCGAGCACCCCGACCAGCGCTTCGACGGGCTTCGGGGCGGCGAGCACCACAACGTCCGCAGTGACGGCACACCGGTGCCCGCCACCGACGACGGCGAGCCGCGCCGCGTCGACCCCGACCACAGCCACGAGGGCGCCCTGGAGCAGATCGGCCCCTTCAAGGACGTGCCCGCCAACGGCGGCTTCGTGCGCAACTACGAGACGCGCATCCCCACCCTGGGCGACGAGCCGTGGGCCAAGGAGGCCGACGCCGGCGACGTCATGCGCTGCCTGCACCCCGACAAGAGCCCGGTGCTCACCCGGCTGGCCCTGGAGTTCGCCGTCTGCCACGCCTGGTTCTGCTCGGTGCCGGGCGAGACGTGGCCCAACCGCAACTTCGCCCACGCCGCCACCTCGGACGGCACGGTGAACATCGAGGCCGGGTTCTTCTACGACCGGACCATCTTCGAGCACCTCACCAAGGCGGGCGCCACCTGGCACGTGTACTACGACGGCACGCCCCAGATCTGGTGCTACCGCAAGCTGTGGCGGGCCCGCACCATCATCGACTTCGTCATGCGGCGCCCGGCCCGCATCGGTCGCTGGTACGAGATGCCGTCGTTCTTCGAGCACGTGGCGGCCGGGACGCTGCCCAACTACTCCTTCGTCGAGCCCTCCCACAACCGGTACTTCCGCGACAACCACAAGGGCCGCACCAACAGCCAGCACCCGGGGAACAACAAGGAGGACGACGCCGACTACCGGGGCGGCGAGCAGCTCATCCAGGACGTGTACCAGGCCCTCCTGGACCGGCCCCAGCTGTTCGCCACGACCCTGCTGCTGATCGTGTTCGACGAGCACGGCGGCCTGTACGACCACGCGCCCCCGCCGGTGGGCGTGCCGCCCGGCGACCCCATCTTCCGGGGCCTCATCCGGCGCATCGGCCGCCACGTGCGGGCCTACTTCGACCGCAAGAACAACCAGCGCCGCAACAAGTCCTTCGACTTCAAGCGACTGGGGGTGCGGGTGCCGGCCGTGCTGGTGTCACCGTGGATCGAGCCGGGCACCCTGGTCACGGCCTGCTTCGACCACGCCAGCATCCCGGCCACCCTGCGGGCTCTGTTCTGCCCCGACCTCAAGCCCCTCACCGACCGGGACAGGGACGCGGCCACCTTCCACCAGGTGGTGGTGACGCCCCGGTCCGAGCCCCGACCCAACCCGAGAGGCGGTGGCGTTGATGGTGCCCCCCTGCCCGACTTCGACCCGGCCGCCACGGCCGAGACGGTGGCGGCCGAGGTGCGGGCCCACCGGACGGCGCGGGCCGGCCCCCCCACGGCCCGGCGGGCGGTCACCGCTGAGGCGCCGGCCGAGGCGCCGCCCACCGACCTGGAGGTGGAGCTGCGCAAGCTGGAGGAGGACGTCAACCGGAGGCTGAACCGGCGCCCCGCCGTGCTGTGGGCCCGCGCC
>JBOGHQ010000315.1:0-4897 GCA_050744785.1 Acidimicrobiales bacterium
CTCCAGCTCTGCGGGGCCGACCCGGCGCGGCGTCTGTCGATGGCCCGGGAGCACCGGCGGAAGGCCGAATCCCTCCAGGGCTGACCGAGCGGCGTCGGCACCGCCGGCGGGCCTTTCAGGTGCGGGGCCGCTCCTTCACGCCGCGCCGGCACAGCTCGACCACCTGGGCGATGCGCTCCTGGCGCACCTCTGGCCGCCGCGTGGTGCCGTCGATGTCGCGCAGGTAGGCCTGCCGGTAGAACTGGGCCGCTGTTCGCGGGCGCGGGCCGAAGCGCTCGGCGCGCCGAGTCGGAGGGACCGGGCCTGCTCGAGACCTGGCGTTCCGCGGTCACAAAGCGCCCATGCAGGTCGGAAGGTGACCGCGGAATGGCCAAGGGCACTCGCACCTTTGGCCGACAGCCCGCAGTTCGCGGCCTGACCGCGGCCTGGAGTTCGCCCGATCACCTCGCGAATCGCTGAAGCCAGGCGGCGCTCAAGGTCGGGAAGTGGGCAGCTCGCGTGCCCGCTCACGATCCTCTGGGCTCAGCACCACCCTGCAGACATGGTCGTCACGGCGCCCGGTGATCATCGACTCCGGCACCTGGGCCTCCTTCCTATGCAGAGGCGTGCATCGATAATCCATGCAGCCTCGCTTGTAAGGGTCTGGCGGTGATCACGAGGCCGCTGGCAACCTCAACCGAGCCGCCCGCGCGGCGGAGCTGCTCGCCCCGTAACCCACCCGCCGGATTCCTTTCCCGTCTGGCCACACCCAGTGTGGCTGAACGGGAAGAGAAACGCCGAGACCACACACCGCCGGTCCGGCGTCACTGTTGAGCTGGGCCGCCATCTCGGGTGCTGCTACCGGCCGCTGCCGGCGCTTGGCGATCAGGTGGCGGATCGTCTCGTCGACGCCGGCCGGCGAAGCGGCCCAGGGGCGCACGGCGAAGGCGTCGCCGCCGAGCGGCTCGACGCCGATGCCCATTGCTTCGATCTCCGTCCGGAGCGCGCCGTCCTCGGTCACCACTCCGCCTCGCCGGCCAGGGCGGCGGTCGGTCCTTGGCGTTGACCGCCTCCGGCACGGTCGTGTCGGGACGGTGGCTTCATACTGCTCCTCCTGTCAGTGCGTGCTGGGCTTGGGACTTGATCTCGGCCGGGAGATGGACCGAGCTGGCGATCCGTTGGCGGCATTCAGCCTCGATCTCGGGCGTGAACTCGACGTACTTGCGTCCGCCTGGGCCCCGCCGCCACGGCAGGTGGCCTGCGGCGGCCCAGTGGTAGACGACGTCGGCCTTGACCCCGAGCACGGCGGCCACCCGGGCGATGCTGAGCTCCCCGGCGGTGGGCGGACGGGGGTCGATGTCGGTGTGCACGTGGGCCGAGACGGAGACATGGGTGCGCCACGCCGCCTCGACGTCGGCGCCGAAGGGGACGCACCAGCGGTTGGAGTGACCGCGCCGGGCCGGGAGCAGGCCCAGGTTGATCCAGTTGGTGACGGTGCCGGGGTTGACCCCGAGGCGAGCAGCCACGTCGCGCACGGTGAGCTCGCCCGGCTGCAGCAGCTCGGGCGAGGCGATGCCGCCGTGGTAATGGCGCAGGGAGGAGACGGCGTCGCAGTCGAAGGGCCGCCCGGCCCCGGTGCGATGCCCGGCGGTGTTGAGCGCGGCAGCCAGGGTGGCGTTGTCCATGCCGGGCCCCAGGCGCCGGGCGAGCTCGATCGCTTCGGGCGCGGTGCGCCGCCACTCGGTGACCGGGCTCATCCGCTCGACCACCAGCTCCTCGGTGGAGCCGGACCGCCAGTGCAGGCCGACACGCAGCTTGGCCCCGGCGTCACAGGTCAGGGTCACGTCGGCCACCACCGTGCGCAGCAGGCGCTTGCGGTCGCGGTCCGAGGTGGTCGGCGCCCCCCACAGCTCGCCGAGACCGGCCACGGCCGCCTCCAGCTCGGCCCGGGGAGGAAGGGGTGCCGTGGCCGCGCGCTGGGTGGCCAACGCCGCCTCGGCCTCGACCAGGTCGCCCAGTCGGGACTCCAGGCGGTTCTCGAAGGTGCGGGCCACCAGGCGGT
Source organism: Acidimicrobiales bacterium (assembly GCA_050744785.1). Lineage (GTDB taxonomy): Bacteria > Actinomycetota > Acidimicrobiia > Acidimicrobiales > JBOGHQ01. The sequence continues at coordinate 2,042 of JBOGHQ010000315.1, forward strand.
TCTCCGGCTCGCACGCCAGTAGCGCCCGCTCGGCCCGCTCGGCCTGGTAGCGGGCGCGCTCCACCGCCAGCTCGGCGGCCCGGGTGGAGCGGGCCCGCCGCTCGGTCACCTCATCGGCGGCGGCCAGGGCCAGGGCCACCTCCTCGCCGGAGAGGGCGCCGAGCAGCACCGAGGTGACGGCATCGTCGACGGTGGCGGCCCGCACCGAGCGGCAGGTGGGTGTGGACACGTGGTCGGCCCGGGAGCGGTTGCACTCGTAGTAGGGGTGACCGCCGGCGTAGCGGGTGCCCATGGGCCGCCCGCAGCCCCCGCAGTGGACGATCCCCTGACAGAGGGCCTCGCCCTCCCGGGGCGGGCGGGCCCCGGCGTTGGTCCGGTTGGCGGCCAGGCGGGCTTCATTGGTGCAGAACTGCTCCCAGGTGATGTAGCCGGGGTGATGGTCGGCGATCACGGTGTCCCACTCGGCCCGGGCCAGCTCGACGGTGCGGGTGTACACGGTGCCGTCGGGACGCACCGCCCGGCGGGACCGGAACCGCCCGAACACGTACGCCCCGGCGTAGGCAGGGTTGGACAGCACCCCGCACGCCCGGGAGTGGGTGAGGCGGCCCCATCGCAGCTCGCCCGCCCATGAGCCGCCATAGGCCCGCTTGGGGAAGCGCCGGTCGGCGAAGGCGCCGACCACGCCGTAGGCCGACCCGGTGGCGACAAAGGCGGCGAAGACATCGGCCACCGCCGCTCGGACCTCCTCGTCGGGGTCGGTGACGGTGGCGCCCTCGTCGTCGTAGACATAACCCACCGGCAAGGAGATGCGCAGCTCACCGCGCGCCGCCGCGGCCCGCTTGGCGCCCTGGAGGCGCCCGGCCAGGATGTGCAGCTCGGCCTCGGACATCTGGCCCTTCAGGCCCAGCAGGATCCTGTCGTTGAAGTCGGCCAGGTCATAGATGCCGTCGGCGTCGACGACCAGGGTCTCGGTGAGACGGGCCAGCTCCAGGAGCTTGGACAGGTCGGCCGAGGACCGGGCCAGGCGGGATACCTCCAGGCCGAAGATGGCGCCCACCTCGCCCAGGCACACCCGGGCCACGACCTCCTTGAACCCGGCCCGGTTGTCCGCCGATCGCCCCGAGATGCCAAGGTCGGCGTCTATGACCTCGATGGCGCTGGCGGCCCAGCCCAGGCGGGCAGCCTCGGCGGCCAGGGCGTACTGGCGGGCGGTGGACTCGGTGTTCTCCCGCACCTGGGCCATGCTCGACTGGCGGACGTAGATCAGCGCCCGCCGGCTCAGGTGCGACGAGGTGAGCTTGGTCTGGCCCCTGATCATCATGTGCTCCTTCCTGGGTGCTCGAAGGGTCGCCGACCGGGTGCTCAGCCCCGACGGCGTCGAGAACCGGCGGTGACGTCGCCGGTCGCGGTGTTGGCGACGCCTCCCAGCCGGCGAGGGCGGCCTCGACCATGTTGGCGATGGGCGCCACCATCTCGGCCAGGGCGGCGACGGCCGGCACCTACTCGAGCTCCCGGCGGCCCAGCAGCTCGACGTTGATAACCGAGATCTCGGCCAGCGCGGCCTCGGCCGCCTCGGTGAGGCCGACCTTGCGGCGCACCGTCTCGGCCAGGGCGGCGGGGACGTAGAGCAGCCGGGCCCCCCGCCCGCCACGTCCAACCGAGAGATAGACGTAGGGACCGTGCAGCTCCCCCCTGGTGCAGCGGCATCCCGCCTTGCCGCAGCGCCGTTCCTGGCTCACCAGCGAGCCCCGCAGCAGGTCCTCGAGATCGGGCAGGCCCCGGGCCAGTTTGCGGCGGCGGGCCCGAAGCTGGCGGACGCTGAGCTGCGCGAGGTCGGGTGACTGGTTCTTGTTCGCCATTACTACACAAGATCGTGACTGGACGGCATGGCCGAGTCAAGCATCCTCGGTCTCCTCAGCGTCCCCGACGGCGGTGATCGTCTCGGCCAGCTCGACGAGGGCCTCATAGCTCAGCCGGCCAGCGGCCGCCGGTTCGACACGGTCGGTCCACGTGGCCAGCAGCATCACCGTGCCGAGGGGGCCGCCAGCGCAGCTGTAGGCCAGGCCCGTCGGCAGCCGCCGCTCGAAGAGGATCTCGAGGTGCTGGCCGGCCAGCGGGTGGAAGGGATGGGTGACGGTGAGGAAGTCCGAATCCTCGTGGGCCTGGGACGACTTCGCCCTATGCGGGGACCGTCGGTCGTGTCAGACGACCCGCCGCCTGGGGCCGCGGCCTTGGCATTCCACGGTCACTAAGCGCCCGTGCAGGTCGAAAAGTGCCCGCGGAAGGGCTGAACGGAGGGTTCGGTGACATTGCCTGACGCGGGCGTGACGACGCCGGGCACAACCCCGAGCACCCGGCTCACGGCAGCGCCGACGAAGAAGTCCGGATTTCTTCGCGTTCGGCGTCGTCCTCCCGAACCTCGACCTCGACGCGGCCTGGCCGCCTCCGCCGGCGACAAAACCGCAGGTCAGCGAGAGTATTGACGGTGAGCCGGCCTGTAAGCGGGGTTCTGTCCGGCGCCGGAGCGCCGGGGTGGCCATCCATCTGTGCGGCCTACCTGGGGAGATCGAGCGGGCCGCTCCTCCCACGCTTGGCCTTGCTCCGGGTGGGGTTTGCCGAGCCGCCCGGGTCGCCCCGGGCGCTGGTGCGCTCTTACCGCACCGTTTCACCCTTGCCTGTGCTCAGGAGAGCCATCGGCGGTCTGCTTTCTGTGGCACTTTCCTGCAGGTCACCCCGACTGGCCGTTAGCCAGCACCCTGCCCTATGGAGCCCCGACTTTCCTCGACGCCGCTACTGCGACGCCGCGGCCACCCGGCCGGCTCACCGTCGCCTCCATTGTCGCGCACGCCGCTACTC
>JBOGHQ010000316.1:0-4862 GCA_050744785.1 Acidimicrobiales bacterium
TCGCAGGGCTCGTGGGCCAGCGCCACGCCGCCCGTGGGGGGATCTCGGGGCCGGACCTCCTTGGCGCTGAACGGGGCGCTGCACTCGAAACTGCGCTCCTGCGACTCCGCGCCGGGCGGCGTTGTCACCGGCACCGACTCGGTCCACGTCCGGGTGGCCCAGCTGGCCACGAAGAGCACCCAGGCCAGTACCGACAGGAAGGCGACGCGCCGCCACGTGCGCACAGGCCGACGCTAGTGCCTCGACCTCATTGGTTCGCTTCGCTCACTCCATTCGGTCCAACTTGATCGAGCTCCGGCGGGCGAGCGGAGCTGGCGCCGCCTCCGCACTGTCCCCCTCGGTGGTCGCAGCCGTGGAGGCCGCCTGCGGCGGCGCGAGCGGCCACGGTCCGCGGCTCGGTCAGACGGGCGCACGCTTGTGGCCACGGCGCTGGCGGGGTCGAGCAGGCCACCGCCAGGTACGGGCGGGCTGGAGCGGCGGCGAGGACGGGTGGCGGGCCGGCGAGGCACCGTCAGCCGCTAGGTTCGGGCCCGTGCCGATCTCGACCGGTCCCGTGGGCCCCTTCCCGCCCGGGGCCGACCCGGAGGCGTACGACAAGCTCCGCCGCCGGGTGCTGTGGACCATGCCGTACGGGCTCTACGTCGTGGGCAGCCGGGCCGGGGACCGGCGCAACGGGATGACCCTCAACTGGGTGACCCAGCTCTCCTTCGATCCCAAGCTGCTCGGGTTGGCCGTCGAGCAGGGCGCCCTCACCCACGGGCTGATCGCCGAGGGCAAGGTGTTCAGCCTCAACATCGTGGACCGGGAGGACCGGGCCATCGTTCGCAAGTTCACCAAGCCGGTCGAGGTGGATGAGGCGGCCATGACCCTGAACGGGCTGGCCTTCCACGACGGGCGGACCGGAGCGCCCATCCTCGACCAGGCCGTCGCCTTCGCCGAGTGCGAGGTCCGCCAGGAGGTGCCCACCGGCAGCCACACACTGTTCATCGGCGAGGTGGTCGACGCCGCCTTCCAGAAGCCGGAGGACACCGCGCCGCTGCGGATGGAGGACACCCGCATGATCTACGGCGGTTGAGCCGCGGTCCCTCAGGCCGGCACCAACTCGTCCAGCGCGGCCATCGTCAGGCAGAGAACCAGCACGGCCATGAGGGCACCGCCCAGGCCGTACAGCTCCAGGCCGGCGAAGGCGCCGGCGGCGGTGAGGAAGGGGCCGATCCGCACGGTGCGGGCCTCCAGGGGGCGCTGGGCGAGGAAGGTCTCGGCGACCTCGTAGGCGATGAACACGGCGGCCAGCACCATGCCGCGCTCCGGGTTGCCGATGCCGCCCAGCAACACGATGGGCAGGGCTCCCAGCACCGCTCCGAAGTAGGGCACGGCGTCCCACAGCGCGACCCACAGGCCCAGGGGTGCGGCGCCGGGGACGTCGACCACCGACGCCACCAGGTAGCCGAACACTCCGGCGGTGAGCGCCATGGCGATGGTGCCCCGGGCGTACCCGAAGCCCCGGTGGAACGCGGCCTGGGCCACCCGCTCCAGCGTGGCCCGGCGGGTCGGGTCGTGGACCTGGCGGCTGGCCGCCCGGGCCAGGTTGGGGCCGTGCAGAAGGAAGAAGATCGTGAGCACGAAGGTGGCCAGGTACGCCACGCCGCGGGTGGCCGCCGACCGGAACGCCTGGGCCGGCGTCCCGCCCCGCAGGCGTTCGGGCACTTCGTCGACGAAGCGCTGGGTGCGTTCGGCCAGCTCGGCCTCCCGGGCCAGTTCGGCCAGGCGCCCGTCGTCGTTCTCGAGCCGTCGGGCCGCGGCTGGGGCGGCCCGCTGGAGGCGGCCGGTCTGGTCGCGGATGTCGTCCACCACCCGGTACACCACGAGCCCCGAGAGGACCACGCTCAGCAGCGCCACCAAGCCGACGGCCAGGCCGCGCGGCATGCGCCGGTCCAGCCGGGCCACGATCGGGTACAGCAGGCCGGCCAGGGTGGCGGCCGCCCCCACCCACCCGAGGACCCGCCGGGACGCGGCCAGCACGCCGAGCAGGGCGAGGGTCAGCCCGAAGAGGACGACGGCGATCACGGCCGACCGGGGCGTGAGGCGAAGCCGCTCGGTGGCTCCCTGCGCCATCGCCGGTACAGTACCGGGGCCATGGCTCCGGCCGACGAGCTGCCTGCGCCGCTCCCGCCCCGCCGCCAGTCCCCGCCAGCTGAACCCAAGCCCGTCGCCGTTCCTGGCCGGGACCCGTCGACGCCGGCCGGGCCGGCCCACCTCCCGGTGCCGGTGGCCGTACCGGCGCCGCCCGAGCCGGCCACCACCGAGCACCTGCCGCCACCCGAGCCCCGCGCCCCCGTGCCGGGCGCCGGCCCCGAGGTCCGGGAGATGGACCTCGACTGGCGGTCGGTGGTCGTGGCGCTGGCCGCCTTCGTCGTCCTGCTGGCCGTCACCGGTGTCGTCGGCACCGTGCCCCGCACCCTGGCCGCGCTGGCCGTCGGCACCATCCTGGCCCTGGCCCTCGACCCCGTGGTCGGCAAGGTGTCGGCCCGCCTCGGCATCGGCCGGGCCGGAGCGGTGGCGGTGGTGCTGGCCCTGGCCGGCGTGGCCGTCGCCCTCCTCGCCCTCCTCCTGGTGCCGCCCGCCATCCGCCAGGCGCGCGACCTCGGCTCCGAGCTGCCCGAGGTCGTGGCCGAGCTGGGCAACCTGCCCCTCATCGGGGACGACCTCGAAGAGGCGGGCGTGCCCGAGCGGGTACGGGAGAGCATCGAGGAGCTGCCCGACCGCCTGGCCGGCGACACCACGCCCCTCGAGCGGGCCGCCCAATCGGCAGCCGACGGGCTGCTGGCCGCGGCCGTCACCATGCTCTTCGCCCTGACCTTGCTCGTGGACGGGCACCGCCTCCTGCGCGGCGCCCGCCGGCTGGTGCCGCCGGCCGAGCGGTCCCGGGCCGACCGGGTGGCCCGGCTCGCCTACGAGGTGGTCGGCCGGTACGTGGCCGGCTCGTTGACGGTGGCGGCGGTGGCCGGCATCGCGGTGCTCATCGCCGGGCTGGCCCTGGGCGTCCCGCTCACGCCGCTGGCCGCGGCCTGGGTGGCGATCTGGGACCTGGTGCCGCAGATCGGGGGAGCGGCGGGCGGCCTCCCCTTCGTCCTCCTCGGCCTCACCCAGGGGGTGGGGACGGGACTGGCCTGCGCCGTGTTCTTCATCCTCTACCTCCAGCTCGAGAACCACGTGCTGGGGCCGCTGCTGGTGGGGAAGGCCGTCAAGCTGTCGCCGCCCGCCACCATGACGGCGGCCCTGGTGGGTGTCTCGGCCGGCGGGGTGGTGGGCGCGCTGCTCGCCGTCCCGGTGGTGGGCGCGGCCAAGGCCGTCTACCTGGAGGCCCGCCCGCCACCACCGCGCCCACCGGGCCCCCACGAGGCCAGGGCTGAGCGCTGAGGGGCCTTGGCACCCGGCTACGGTGCGGACGTGGCCCTCCGTCGCCTCGACAACCAGGCGTGGGGTTTCCAGTCCAACTGCTTCGTCTGCGAGCCGGCCAACGAGGCCGGCCTCGGCCTGGCCTTCTTCCACGACGAGGAGGCCGGCCTGGTCCGGGCCGACCTCACCCTCGACGACAGGTTCTCGGGCCCGCCGCGCTACGTTCACGGTGGCGTCGCCCTGGCCGTGCTCGACGAAGCCATGGCATGGGCGGCCATCGCGCTGGCCGGGACCTTCGCCCTCACCCGATCCAGCTCGGCCACCTTCCGGCGGCCGGTGAGGATCGGCGCGCCGCACCGGGTCGAGGCCGGGCTGGAGGGTCGCGACCCGGACGGCATGCTGCGCACCAGGGCCGTCATCCTCGACGGGCCCGGCCGCCCGTGCGTGGAAGCCCGCGCCCAGTTCGTGCCCATGGACGGGGCCACGGCCCGCGCCGCCATCGGTGACGTCGCCGGCGCCGACACCAGGTTCGTGAGGGGGTGACGCTGGCGCACCGGTGGGTCGACGACGACGCCTCGCTCCGCCTGCTGGCGGGGGAGCTGGCCGGCGTGGAGGCCTACGCCATCGACACCGAGTTCCACCGGGAGCGGACCTACTTCCCCCACCTGGACCTGGTGCAGGTCGCGTGGCCGGGCGGGATCGCCCTCATCGATCCGCTGGCGGTGCCGCTCGAGCCCCTCGTCGCCGTCCTGGAGGGCCCGGGTCTCACCGTCGTCCACGCCGCCGACCAGGACCTCGAGGTGCTGCTGGCCGCGTGCGGGACGGTACCGAGCCGGCTGTTCGACACCCAGCTGGCGGCCGGCTTCCTCGGCATGGCGTCGGCTTCCCTCCAGACCCTGGTCGACCGGCTGCTCGGCGTGCGGCTGCGCAAGGGCGACCGGCTCACCGACTGGTCCCGCCGTCCGCTCGGCCCCGACCAACAGGCCTACGCGGCGGCCGACGTGGAGCACCTCCTGCCCTTGCGGGCGACCATCATGGATCGCCTGTCGGCGCGTGGGCGGTTGGCCTGGGCCGAGGAGGAGTGCGAGCTGGCCCGCCGCCAGCCCCGTGGCCCGGCCGACCCGGAGACGGCGTGGTGGAAGCAGCGCGACGCCCGGTCCCTCAGGGGCCGGTCCATGGGCGTGGCCCAGGAGGTGGGGGCGTGGCGGGAGCGGCGGGCCATGGCCCAGGACGTTCCACCCCGGTTCATGCTCCCCGACCTCGCCTTGGCCGCCATCGCCCAGCGGCCGCCGGCGACGGTGGCCGACCTCTCGGCGGTGCGGGGCATCGACGGCCGCCATCTGCGGGCGGGTGCCGCCGAGGAGTTGCTGGCCGCGGTGCGCCGGGGCCTGGACCTGGCGCCCGCCCAGGTGCGGCGGCCACCGGTGGACGACCTGGACCGCTCGCTGCGGCCGGCGGTGGCC
>JBOGHQ010000317.1:0-22912 GCA_050744785.1 Acidimicrobiales bacterium
GGTCCGGGCTGACCCAGCCCAGCCGGTCGATCCGGGCGGCGTGGGCGGCCCGGCCCACGGCGGCGTCGAAGGCGTCGACCCCCCAACCGTCGGGGCCGGCCACCACCAGGCGGAGGTCGGCGTCGGCGGCCGCCACCGCGTCGAAGGCGGCCACCAGGCCGGGCAGGTCCTTCCGGGGCTCCACCGTGCCGAGGGCCAGCACGTAGTGGCCCGCCGGCCCGGCCCGGTAGGGAGCTGGCACCCTGCCCTCCACCGCGGCGGGCAGGGCCGGCACACCGTGGTGCACCGGGTGCACGCGCGCCGGGTCGGCGCCCAGCAGCTCCACCACCTCGGCGGCCACGAAGGCCGACGGCGTGTGGACGTGGGCGCCCCGGTCCAGGGCCCGGCGCACGAGGGTGGGGAACCGCCGGGTGGCGGGCCGGGCCAGCTGCGGGAACCGCACCGGGGTGAGGTCGTGGACGGTGACGACCTGGCGGGCCTTCCGGGCCGGCGGCACGCAGAAGTTGGTGCCGTGCACGACGTCGACTGGCCCCGTCCACCACTCGGCGGGGGGGCCGTCGGCCCGCTCCCACGCCCGCTGCAGGACCCCGGCCGCCATGGGCCGGCCCAAGGCACGCACGCCGGGCGGCAGAACGGCCTCCAGTCCGGCCCGTCCCCGCAGCGACAGGGCATAAGCGGACAGCTCCAGCTCCGGGTCGGCGGCCAGCGCGCCGAGCGCCCCCGCCACGAAGGCACCGACGCCGGTGCGCTCCCCCAGCAGGGGGGTGGCGTCGACGGCGACCCGCAAGGCGTTCACCGCCGGCAGCCTACGGCCGGAGCTTCCTGGCTAGGTTGACCCCTGTGAGCGACGGCCGGCCCGCCTCGGAGGCCGCCCCGGCCATCACCGCCCTGGCCGGCGGCGTGGGCGCGGCCCGCATGCTGCGGGGCCTGGCCGCGGTGGTGGAGCCGGCCCGCATCACCGCCGTCGTCAACACCGGCGACGACATCGTGCTCCACGGCCTCCGCATCAGCCCCGACCTCGACACCGTCGTCTACACCCTCGGCGGCGGCAACGACGACGAGCGGGGCTGGGGGCTGGCCGGCGAGACATGGGCGGCCATGGAGGCCCTTGAGCGCTACGGGGGCCAGACGTGGTTCCGCCTCGGCGACCGGGACCTGGCCACCCACCTCTACCGGACCCAGCGCCTCTCCGAGCAGGCCACCCTCGGTGAGGTGGCGGCCGAGATCGCCGCCAGCTGGAGGGTGGGCGTGCGGCTGCTGCCCATGAGCGAGGACCGGGTGGAGACGCGCGTCACCGTCGCCGGGCCGGCGCCGGGCTCGTCCACCGACCTCGGCTTCCAGGAGTGGTTCGTGGGCCGGGGCCACGCCGACCCGGTGGAGCGGGTGCACTTCGCCGGGGCCGAGGAGGCCGGCCCCGCGCCGGGCGTGCTGGCGGCCATCGCCGGCGCCGAGCGGGTGGTGATCTGCCCGTCCAACCCCATCGTCTCCATCGGGCCGGTGCTGGCCGTGCCCGGGGTGGGCGAAGCGGTGGAGGCCCGGCGGGACGACGTGGTGGCGGTGAGCCCCATCGTGGCCGGCGCCGCCCTGCGGGGGCCGGCCGACCGCCTCATGGCCGATCTGGGCCACGAGCCGTCGGTGGTGGGCGTGGCCCGCTTCTACGCGCCGTTCGCGGCCTGCCTGGTGGTGGACGAGGCCGACGCCGAGCTGGCCGGCGCGGTGGAGGCGGAGGGCGTGCGCTGCGTGGTGGCGCCCACGGTGATGCGGGGCCCGGCCGAGGCGGCCGCCCTGGCCCGCACGGTCCTCGGCGGGTGACCGGCCCGGGAGGTCGGTCCATCGGCAACTCGCTGGTGCGACATCGCAACGCGATGGCGAACCAGTGACGGCCCGCTCCCTTTCGGTGCTGCCCGTGGAGGGGCTGCCCGAGCTCCACCCGGGCGACCAGCTGGCCGAGCTGATCGCGGCGGCGGGCGTGGTGCAGGACGGCGACGTGGTGGTGGTGACCCAGAAGGTGGTGTCCAAGGCCGAGGGCCGGCTGGTGAGCCTCGACCCGGCCGCCGGCCCCTCCGCCCACAAGGCGCTGGTGGAGCGGGAGTCGGTGCGGGTGCTGCGCCGCCGAGGCGAGCTGATGGTGAGCGAGACGGCGCACGGGTTCGTGTGCGCCAACGCCGGCGTGGACCTGTCCAACGTGGCGCCGGGCACGGCCGCCCTGCTGCCCGTGGACCCGGACCGCTCGGCCCGCCGCATCCGCGACGGCCTCCTGGCCAAGGCCGGCGTGCGGGTGGGCGTGATCGTCTCCGACACCTTCGGCCGCCCCTGGCGCCGGGGCCTCACCGACGTGGCCATCGGGACCGCCGGCGTGGCCGCCGTCGTGGACCTGCGGGGCACCACCGACGCCCAGGGCCGGGAGCTGCAGGTGACCGAGATGTGCGTGGCCGACGAGCTGGCCGCCGCCGCCGAGCTGGTGATGGGCAAGTCGACCGGCATCCCGGTGGCGGTCGTGCGGGGCGTCGACCCGGACTGGCTGCGGGAGTCGTCGGTCAAGCAGGAGGTGGTCCGCCCACCGGCCGAGGACCTGTTCCGTTGACGTCGATCCGTTTCTGAACCCGCAGGTCCGCAGAGCGGACCTGTGGGTTCAGAAACTCAAGGAGGAGGGGCGCGACCTGAACCAGTCGATCGTGGCGGCGCAGCCCTCGGCCACGGTGGTCCACGGCTTCCACCCCAGGTGGATGCCGGCCCGGCCCGGATCGAGGGCGGAGCGGAGCAACTCCCCGGTGCGGGGCGGGGCGTAGGTGGCTGGCTCGCGCACGCCCACCGCCGCGGCCATGGTGTCGTACAGGGTGTTCACCGACGTCTCCACGCCGGTGCCCACGTTGAGGAGGAGGCCGCCACCCCGGTCGGCGGCCCGCACGAAGGCGTCCACCACGTCGTCCGCGTACACGAAGTCGCGGGTCTGCTCGCCGTCGCCGAAGACGGTGCACCGCTCGCCGGCGAGGAGCCGGCCGGCGAAGATGGCCACCACCCCGGCCTCGCCGTTGGGGTCCTGCCGGGGGCCGTACACGTTGGCCAGGGCCAGCGCGGTGAACTCCAGTTCGTAGAGGTCCCGGTAGGCGGCCAGGTAGTCGCCGGCCGCCTTCTTGGCCACGCCGTAGGGCGACTGGGGACGCTTCGGGTGGGACTCCCGCACCGGCAGGTCCTCTGGCTCCACCGCGCCGTAGATGGTGCCGCCGCTGGAGGCGAACACCACCTTGCGGGCCCCGGCCCGGCGGGCCCCCTCCAAGACGTTGATGGTGCCCACCACGTTGACCTCGGCGTCGAAGGCGGGCCGGGCCACCGACACCCGTACGTCGGCCTGGGCGGCCAGGTGGTAGACGACCTCGGGCTTGCGCCGCTCCATGAGGTCGCCCAGCTGATCGGAACGGATGTCGAGGCGGTGGAAGGTGAACCCGTGGCTGCTCCCCCGTCCCGTCCGGGCCTCGGCCAGGTTGGCCAGGGCCCCGGTGGACAGGTCGTCCACCGCGTCCACGGCGTGGCCTTCGGCCAGGAGCCGGTCCACCAGGGTGGAGCCGATGAAGCCGGCCCCCCCGGTGACGAGGGCCCTCACCGCCGCCGCTGCCCTCTCACGCGGCCGGCACCCGGGCGCCGGTCACGGCCTGGTGCCGGCCGACCTGGGTGCCCTCGCCCAGCACCGACAGGCCGGTGACCTCGGCCCCCTCGCCCACCACCGCACCTGGCCCCACGATGGAGCCGTCCACCCACGCCCCGGCCCGGACCACGGCGCCGGGCAGCAGCAGCGAGCCGGTGACGGTGCCGCCCTCCACCCGGCAGCCGGCGCCGATCACCGACCCCGAGACGGTGGACCCCCGTCCCACGAAGGCGGCATCGCCCACCAGGCTGCCCTTCTCCAGCTCCACGTCGATGACGGGCCCGCCGATGATCCACGGTCCCTCGTGGGACCGCCGCGCCCCTGCGACGGGGCGGTCGCCTCGGGCGCCGTTCACCAGGTCCAGGTTGGCCCGCAGGTACAGCTCGGGTGTGCCGGTGTCGGTCCAGTACGACTCGGTGGGCATGGCGTACAGCAGGCCGTCGGCCACCAGGGCAGGGAAGGTCTCCTTCTCGATGTTGACCCTGCGGTCCGGGGGGATGCGGTCCAGCACCTCGGGCTCCAGCACGTAGAAGCCGGCGTTGATCAGGTTGGTGGGCGCCGTCCCCGGCGGCGGCTTCTCGATGAAGGCCTGGACCCGGCCGTCGTCATCGGTGGGCACCACCCCGAACGCCGACGGGTCCGGCACCGGCGTGAGCACGATGCTGGCCGCTCCGCCGGTGGCCCGGTGGAAGGCCATGAGGGCGGTGATGTCGGCGTCGGTGAGGACGTCACCGTTGACCACCAGGAAGGGGCTGTCCAGGCCGGCGTGGCGGGCTGCGAAGCGGATGGCGCCGGCAGTGTCGAGGGCGGTGGGCTCCACCGCGTAGTCGAGGGTCACGCCGGCGCAACGGTCCTCGGGGAAGGCGGCCAGGAAGGCGTCGGGCTTGTAGCCCATCGACAGGGTGGCCGCCTCCACGCCGTGGCGGGCCAGATGGCCGAGGACGCGCTCGATCATGGCCACTTCGGCCACCGGCAGCATCTGCTTGGGCATGGTGAGGGTGAGCGGCCGCAGGCGGGTGCCCTCCCCGCCGACGAGGACGACCGCCCTCACGGTGTGGAGCTGGAGGTGGTGGCAGCCGTGGTGGCGGTGGTGGTGTCGGAGGTTGGGGCGGTGGTGGCCGAGGTGTCGGCGGGCGTGCTGGGGACGGTGGTGGCCGTCCCCTCCGCGCCGGGAACGCTCGTGGTGGTGGCAGCCGGGTTCGGGATGACGTCGCTCAGGTTGTCGAGCTCGCTCTTGGACGGCGGCTCCTTGGGGAACTCGGCGCCGCCGGGGGCGAAGGCGATCACGATCAGGTCCCGGTCGCGGGGCCGCAGCTTCTTGGGGTCGCCGGTCTGCTCCTTGCCGTTGAGGAACCACTGGAGCTCGCCCGCCTTGCTGCCGCACTTGTCACCGTTGGAGTACTTCTTGCCGCCCGGGACCTTGACGCTGTCCTCGTCGACCTCCAGGCCCACCGTGTCGGCGAACACCCCGAAGGTGGCCTTGCGCCCCGAGGCGGCCCGGGTGAAGGGGTGGATGTGGACCACGCCCTCGTTGTGGGTGTGGATGCCGAGGGGGTCGCGGTCGCTCTGGATGGGCGCCAGGAACTGGTCGCAGATGTAGATGCCGTAGGCGGCGTGCCAGTGGTCGCCGGCGAAGTTGCGGCTGGAGTCGGCCGGCCGGGGCTTCTCGGACTTGAGGGGGTTGGAGGCCGCCTGCCGCTCGTTGCGGCTGGTGACGATGACGAGGCTGCCCAGCAGGGCCACCAGGGCCATGCTGGCGTACCAGAGCCGGGGACGCGACCCGCGGCTGGTGCGCCCCCCGCCCGTGCTGGCGGCGCGCGCCACCTTCTTGCTGCTCGAGGCCTTTCCCATGGCTTCGACGCTACTTCGCCCGCCATCCCTTCACGGATCGCTGGCCGCAGGCCAGGCCGGTGCGAAGGGCCAGCCCGGCGGCCACGACCGGCAGCAGGGCGGCGGCCGGACCGGTGCTGGTGCGGCGGTAGAAGCGGAGCAGGGACCGGTGGTGCTCGACGATCATGCGGTAGGGCGCCAGGTCGCTGGAGACGCCCTGGGCGTGCACCACCCGGGCCTCGGGCTCGAACACCACGTCCCACCCCGCCCGATGGGCCCGCCAGCACAGGTCCACGTCCTCGACGTACATGAAGTAGGCCTGATCGAAGCCGCCCACCGCGTCCCAGGCCTCCCGCCGGGCCAGGAAGCAGGCCCCCGACACCCAGTCCACCGAGCGGGTGGTGGTGTGGTCCCAGTCCAGCATCCGGTAGCAGCGGGTGAAGCGGTTCCGGGGCGCCACCAGTCCCAGGAAGGCATGGCCGGCGGCCACGGGCACGTCCGGGAAGCGCCGGGGTGAGGGGTAGAGGGAGCCGTCGGGGTTCTCGATGCGGGGGCCGACCAGCCCCACCGCGGCCCCCACCTCCAGCCGTTCGACCAGGGCCTTGACCGCGCCCGGCTCCAGCACCACGTCGGAGTTGCACACCAGCAGTGCCCGCCCCGTGGCCGCCGCCGCGCCCCGGTTGGCGGCCGTGCCGTAGCCCAGGTTGGCGCCGGTGTCGACGATGCGGGCCTCGGCGTCGGCGGCGGCCAGGGCGGCCCGGGACCCGTCGGCCGAGGCGTTGTCCACCACCACGATATCGTCGACGCCCTCGGCCCGCAGGCTGCGCACGCACTCGAGGAGGTGGTCCCGGGCGTTGAAGTTGACGACCACGGCCGACACGGCCGGCGCCGCCGGCGACGCGGTCACCGGCGGCCGGCGGGGCCGAAGCGGTACTTGAGCAGGGCCCGGAGGGCCCGGAGGGTGTCGCGGCCGCCGTACTTGCGGCCCTCGCTCTCCTCCCGGCCCGCGAAGGAGATCGGGACCTCGTAGATGCGCACGCCGCGGCGGAGCAGCTTGGCGGTGACCTCGGGCTCGAACTCGAAGCGGTCGGACTCGATGGTGAGGCCCTCCAGCACCGAGCGGTCGAACAGCTTGTAGCAGGTCTCCACATCGGACAGGTTGGTGTTGTAGAGCACGTCGGTGGCCAGGGACAGGAACCGGTTGCCGAGGTGGGCCCAGTAGCCCGTGGTGCGGCGGGCACCCAGGTAGCGGCTGCCGTAGACGACCTGGGCCCGCCCCCGCAGCAGCGGCGCCAGGAGGGCGGGCCAGTCGTCGGGGTCGTACTCCAGGTCGGCGTCCTGCACGAGGATGATGTCGCCCCGCGCCAGGCCCATGGCGGTGCGGATGCAGGCGCCCTTGCCCTGGTTGCGGTCGTGGCGAACCACCCGCACGGTGGAGTCCTCGATGGCGGCCAGCACCTTGTCGGTGCCGTCGGTGGACCCGTCGTCGACCACCAGGATCTCCAGGTCCAGGTCGGCGGGGAGGGCCACCCGCCGCATGCGGCGGATGATCTCGCCGACCGTGGCCCGCTCGTTGTAGACGGGGACGAGCACCGACAGGCGCCGGTAGGCCGGCGCCCCGTTCTCAGGCTCCCGGCTCGATGACATCACGGAAGTACGCCGCCGTCCGCTCCAGCCCGGTGCGCAGGTCCACCTCCGGCGCCCAGCCGAGCACCTGCGTGGCCAGGCTGATGTCGGGCCGGCGCCGGACCGGGTCGTCCACGGGCAGCGGCTCGGCGATCACCTCCGAGGTGGAGGCGGTGACCTCGACCACCAGCTCGGCCAGCTCCCGCACGGTGTGCTCGACCGGGTTGCCGATGTTCACCGGGCCGACGTGGTCGCTGTCGAGGAGGGCCAGGAAGCCCCGGACCTCGTCGTCCACGTAGCAGAAGCTGCGGGTCTGGGAACCGTCGCCGTAGACGGTGATGGGCTTGCCCTGGATGGCCTGTACCAAGAAGTTGGACACGGCCCGGCCGTCGTCGGGGCGCATGCGCGGCCCGTAGGTGTTGAAGATGCGCACGATGCGCACGTCCACGCCGTGGAAGCGGTGGTAGGCCATGGTGATGGCCTCGGCGAAGCGCTTCGACTCGTCGTAGACGCCGCGGGGCCCCACCGGGTTGACGTGGCCCCAATAGTCCTCGGGTTGGGGGTGGACCTGGGGATCGCCGTACACCTCGCTGGTGGAGGCCAGGAAGAAGCGGGCCCCCTTGTCCTTGGCCAGGCCCAGCAGGTGGAGGGTGCCCAGGCTGCCCACCTTGAGGATCTGGATGGGCATGCGCTCGAAGTCGGCGGGCGAAGCGGGGCTGGCGAAGTGGAGCACGGCGTCCACCGGGCCCGGCACGTGTACGTACTCGCTCACGTTGTGGTGCTGGAGGGTGAAGCGTTCGTTGCCGAACAGGTGGGCGACGTTCTCGAGCCGGCCGGTGAGGAGGTTGTCGATGCCCACCACCTCGTCGCCCCGCCCGATGAGGCGATCGCACAGGTGGGAGCCGAGGAAGCCGGCCGCCCCGGCGACGACCGCCCTCACCGGCCCATCGCCTCGTAGGTGAAGCCCTTGCGGCGGGCCACGGCGGGATCGAGCAGGTTGCGGGCGTCGACGATCCGGGGATCGGCCATGAGCCCCCGCACCTTGTCGAGATCGAGCCAGCGGAAGTCGTCCCATTCGGTCAGCACGACCAGCACGCCCGCCCCCTCGCACGCCGCGTAGGGGTCGTCCACACGGTTCACCCCGGCCAACCCGGCCGGGGCGGCGGCCGGGTCGTAGGCCCGGACCGTGGCGCCTCGGCGCTGGAGGCGGTCGATGACCTCCAGGGCCGGCGACTCGCGGGTGTCGTCGGTGCGAGCCTTGAAGGTGAGGCCCCAGGCCGCCACGGTGACGCCGTCGACGGAGCCGCCGGCCAGCCGCTCCACCTTGGCCACCACCCGCTCGTACTGCTCCTCGTTGACAGCCACCACGCCCCGCAGGAGGCTGAAGTCGTAGCCGGCGTCGTCGCCGATGCGGATGAGGGCGCGGGTGTCCTTGGGGAAGCAGGACCCGCCCCAGCCCGGACCGGGCTTCAGGAACTCGAAGCCGATGCGCTTGTCGTAGCCCATGCCGAGGACCACCTCGCGCACGTCGGCACCCACTGCCTCGCACAGGTGGGCGATGGCGTTGACGAAGGAGACCTTGGTGGCGAGGAAGGCGTTGGAGGCGTACTTGATGGTCTCCGCCGAGGCGGGGTCGGTGACGATGAGGGGCGCCTCCAGCCGCTCGAAGAGGGCGGCCACCCTGATGGCGGCCCCATGGTCGACGGCGCCGATCACGATGCGGTCGGGATGGAGGCAGTCGTGGACGGCCGACCCCTCCCGCAGGAACTCGGGGTTGGAGACCACGTGGACGTCGGGGCGGCCCAGGGCCTGCTCCACCACCAGGGTCGAGCCCACCGGCACGGTGGACTTGTTGATCACCACCGCCTCGCTCTCGAGGTGGGGGCCGATCTCACGGGCCGCGGCCTGGACATAGCTCATGTCGGCCGAGCCGTCCTCGCCCTGGGGGGTGGGTACGCACAGGAAGACGAACTCGGCGTCCTTCACGCCGGCGGCGGCGCCCACCACGAACGACAGCCGCTTGCCGTCCAGGCCCTCTCGGACCAGCTCCTCCAGCCCGGCCTCGAAGATGGGGATCTCCCCCCGCCGCAGCCGCTCCACCTTCTCGGCCACCACGTCGGCGCAGACGACCACGTGGCCGAGGTGGGCCAGGTAGGCCCCGGTGGTGAGGCCGACGTAGCCGGTGCCGACGACGGCGATGCGGCTCACGCCGGGCTCGCTGGACTGGCTGGACTGGCTGGCCCCTGCCCCGCTGGCCCCGCCGGCGCCGTCATGTCGTCGAGAAGGGCCCGCACCAGTCGCTCCAGGGGCTCGTGGTAGTCGGGCAGCAGGGGGATGCCGGACAGCCGCAGGGCGGCGTTGTCCAGCACCGACCACCGGGGCCGGGGGGCGGGGCGGGGCGGGTCCAGCTCGGCGGTGGTGATGGGGCGCGCCACGGCAGGGTCGAGGCCGGCCGCCGCGATGACCTCCCGGGCCAGCCCGTACCAGGTGGTGTGGCCCTGGTTGGTGACGTGGAAGGTGCCGGGGAGCCGGGCCACCACCAGGGCGGCCACCATGGCGGCCAGGTCGTCGGCGAAGGTGGGGCAGCCCCGCTGGTCGTCCACCACGGTGAGCTCGCCGGGACCGGCTGCCACCGCGGCGCCGAGGATGGTCCCCACGAAGTTGCGCCCGTGGCGGCCGCAGACCCACGACGTACGGACGATGGTGGCGCCCGGGCCCAGCTCCCGCTCCCCGCCCAGCTTGGACCGGCCGTAGACCGACAGCGGCCCGGTGTCGTCCCACTCGTTGTAGGGGCGGTCGGCATCGCCGGGGAACACGTAGTCGGTGGAGATGTAGCAGACCCGGGCCCCCACCATGCGGGCCCCCTCGGCCACGTGGCGGGTGCCGAGGGCGTTGACCAGGAAGGCCCGGTCGGGGTCGAGCTGGCAGCCGTCCACGGTGGTCCACGCCGCGGCGTGCACCACCGTGCCGGGCTCGACGGTGGTGATGCACTGGAGGACGCTGTCCCGGTCGGCCACGTCGAGCACGTCGGCTCGCGGGGCCACGACCTCGTGGCCGGGGAAGGCATCCCGCAACTCGGTGCCCAGCTGGCCGCTCCCGCCCGTGACCAGCACCCTCACTTGGGCGCCAGCCCCGTCTTCACCGGCCCCGCCTTCAGCGGCTCCCACCACCACCGGTTGTCCCGGTACCACTGCACGGTGGCGGCCAGGGCCTCGTCGAGCGGGCGGGCCGGCGCCCAGCCGAGGGCCCGGGCCTTGCTGTCATCGATGGAGTAGCGCCGGTCGTGGCCCAAGCGGTCGGGTACGTAGCGCACCATCGACTCCTCGGCGTCGAGGAACTGCAGCAGCTTGTCCACCAGCAGCCGGTTGGGGACCTCGTTGCCGCCGGCCAGGTTGTAGATCTGGCCCACCTCGCCCTTTCGCAGGACGGTGTCGATGCCGGCTGCGTTGTCGTCCACGTGGCACCAGTCCCGCACGTTGAGGCCGTCGCCGTAGAGCGGGACGGGCAGTCCCTCCAGCAGGTTGGTGACGAACAGCGGGATGACCTTCTCGGGGTACTGGTAGGGCCCGAAGTTGTTGGACGAGCGGGTGACCAGGACGGGCAGCCCGTAGGTGCTGAAGTAGGACAGGGCGATGAGGTCGGAGCCGGCCTTGGAGGCGCTGTAGGGCGAGCGGGGGTCGAGGGGCGAGTCCTCGGTGGACGAGCCCTCCGCCACCGAGCCGTACACCTCGTCGGTGGAGATGTGCACCACCCGTTGCACGCCGGCCCGGCGGGCCAGGTCGCAGACCACGTTGGTGCCCTGGCAATTGGTGTGCACGAACTCGTCGGGGCTGACGATGGAGCGGTCCACGTGGCTCTCGGCCGCGAAGTGGAGGACGGCGTCGGCGCCCTCCATGGCGGAGTCAACAGCCACCCGGTCGCACACGTCGCCCTTCACGAACCGGAAGCGGGGGTGGCCCTCCAGGTCGGACAGGGTGGCCAGGTTCCCGGCGTAGGTGAGGGCGTCGAGGACGGTGACTTCGTCGTCGGTGGTGCCGAGGACGTGGCGGACGTAGTTGGAACCGATGAACCCGGCCCCGCCGGTGACGAGCAGCTTCACGGGCTGAGGCTACTGCCGGTGCCTTCCCGGCCTGCTCAGCCGAGGTCCACCAGGGAGTGGTCGCCGAGGACCAGCCGGGTGGCCCGGGGCCGCTCGGCGCTGCGCGTCACCTCCACGAACCGCCCGATCAGCGAGTCGGCGATGCGGCCGGCGTCGATGATGTGGCTGTGCTCCAGCAGCACCGAGTGCTCGACCTCGGAGCCCACCACCTCGCAGTCGTGGTACACGGCGGTGAACGGCCCGATGTAGGAGTCCACGATGCGGGTGCCCTCACCGATGATGGCGGGGCCGCGCACGGTGGACCGCAGGATCTCGGCGCCGGCCTGGACCACCACCCGGCCGTCCACCCGGCTGCCCTGGTCCACGGTGCCGGCGATGTTGCGCTCCAGGGTCTCGAGGATGAGGCGGTTGGCCTCCAGCAGCGGGGTGAGCTTGCCGGTGTCGATCCACCAGCCGTCGAGGATCTGGGAGCGGACCTGGAACCCCTGGTCGATGAGCCACTGGATGGCGTCGGTGATCTCCAGCTCGCCCCGGGCCGACGGCTCGATGGCGCGAACCGCCTCGTGGATCCGCCGGTCGAAGAGGTAGACGCCCACCAGGGCCAGGTCGGAGGGGGGCTCGGCCGGCTTCTCCACCAGGCGGACCACCTCGCCGCCGTGGCCCAGCTCGGCCACGCCGAAGCGCTGCGGGTCGGGCACCTTGCACAGCAGGATCTGGGCCGCGGCGTCGCCCCGGTCGGCCTCGAAGTACTCCACGAACTCCTTGACGCCCTGGTGGAGCAGGTTGTCGCCCAGGTACATGACGAAGTCGTCGTCGCCGAGGAAGTCGGACGCGATCAGCACGCAGTGGGCCAGGCCGAGGGGCGCCTCCTGGGGCAGGTAGGTGATGTCGAGCCCCCAGCGGGAGCCGTCGCCCACGGCCGCCTTGATCTCGTCGCCGGTGTCGCCGATGACGATGCCCACCTCGGTGATGCCGGCCTCGGCCATGTCCTCCAGGCCGTAGAAGAGGATGGGCTTGTTGGCCACCGGGACGAGCTGCTTGGCGCTGGTGTAGGTGATGGGCCGCAGCCGGGTGCCGGCCCCGCCCGAAAGGATCAGGCCTCGCATGGCACCTCCGGGGGACAGGGAGCCCGTGTCAGCACGCCGGCTCGGCAGGGGCGGCGGCGGGGGCGGTGGAGCTGGCCGAGGTCTTGGGCGCCGTGGTGCTGGGCGATGCCGGCGCGGCGGCGGCACCGGGCGGGGGCTTGATGCCCTTGAACCCGGTGCCGGTGACCAGCACCAGGTCGCCGCCGCGCAGGGCGGCGTCCTCGCGCAGCTCGCTGCGCCCGTCCACGTAGGCCTGGAGCAGCTGGGCCTTGGGGAGCTGGCCCTTGCCGTAGCGGATGAGGGTCTGGGGGTAGCCGTACCTGTCGGCGTCGCCGGTGGCGGCGACGCCGAAGTTGGCGGTCCGCAGGCCCTGGGCGGCGGTGCCGGCCTGGCCGTCGGCGCCGGTGCCGTTCAGGACCCGTACCCGCACCGTGCCCGGCAGGACCTTCGGCGGCGGCGCCGCATCCCCCGGGGGCGGGGCCTTGCCGGTGAGGCGGTCGAGGATCTCGGCCGCTTCGGGCTGCTTGAGCTGGAGGACAGCGGCCCCGCCGATGCGGGCCTGGGTGACGGGCAGCGGGAGCATCTCCACCGCGTCGGGCTCCAGCGACTTGAACCGCTTGGCCAGCCGCAGGATGTCCTTGGTGGAGAAGGCGTCGTCGATCTTCAGGTTCGGCACCGCACTGTTGACGATGGAGTTGAGCCGGACCGGGTTCCGGCCCACCCGGGAGGCCTTGCCGATGACCCGGCGGATGAAGCCCTGCTGGCGCTCGATGCGGCCCAGGTCGGCGGTGGGGTCGGTGTGCCAGCGCCCGCTCTCCCGGTACTGGTAGTTGCGGCTGCGGACGTAGGCCAGGGCGGTGTTCCCGTCCATCTCCACGCAGCCGGGCTCGGCCACGTTGAGGCCGCTGACGGTGTCGCGAGCCGGCGAGGGAAAGTACATGGTGACGCCGCCGATGGCGTCCACCAGGGACCGGAAGCCGTTGAAGTCCACCTGGGCGTAGTGGTCGATCTCGACCCCGAGCTGTTCGCGGATGGTGGCGATCAGGACGTCGGGGCCGTTCTCGAAGGCGGTGTTGATCCGCCGGGGCGTCTGGCTGTCGGACCCCGAGATCGGCACGGCCAGGTCCCGGGGGATGGACATGAGCGCCGCCTTCTCGGCGCGCGGGTCCACGTGCAGGATGATGATGGTGTCGCTGCGCTGGCCCCCCACCTGGGTCTCGGTCCCGAACTGGCGGCGCTCCTCCTCCGAGATGGTGGCCCGGGTGTCGGACCCCACCAGCAACACGTTCATGGGCTGGCCGGGGTCGTCGTCGCCGCAGTTCCGGAGGACGTTGCAGGCAAAGGAGATCTTGTCCACCTTGCCGAACTGCCAGCGCAGGTAGGCGTAGACCGAACCGGTCACGACCAGGCAGATGGCAACGAAGATGTTGACTCCGATGAGGAGCCGCCGGGGCCATCGACGCGGAAGTCGTACCCCGGGTTCGGCTGCCACGGGGGCCGAATCTACTTCAGGGCCGCTTCCGGGCTCACTCCACGGGAAGGCCCAGGGAACGGGCGATGACCAGGCGCTGGATCTCGCTGGTGCCCTCGCCGATCTCCAGCACCTTGGCGTCGCGGTAATAGCGGCTCACCGGCGTCTCGTCCATGAACCCATAGCCGCCGAAGACCTGTGTGGCCTGGCGCGTGGCGGTGACGGCGGCCTCGGTGGCGTACAGCTTGGCCATGGCCGCCTCTCTCCCGAAGGAGAGGCCGGCGTCGCGCCGCCAGGCGGCCCGGTACGTCAGCAGCCGGGCCGCATCGGCGGCGACGGCCAGGTCGGCGCACTTGAAGGCGATGCCCTGGTTGGCCCCGATGGGGCGGCCGAACGCCTCCCGGTCCTTGGCGTAGGCCGTGGCCTGCTCGAGACAGGCCTCGATGACGCCAACGGCCATTGCGGCCAGGGCCACCCGGCCCTCGTCCAGCACGGCCAGGACCTGGGCCATGCCCCGGCCCCTGGTACCGAGCAGGTTGGCGGCCGGGACCCGGCAGTCCGTGAACACCAGGCCGTGGGTGTCGGACGCGTGCCAGCCCATCTTGCGGTAGGCGGGCTGGACCTCCATTCCAGGGGTGCCGGCGGGGACGACGACGGTGGAGATCTCGTCGGGGCCGGTGCGGGCCGTCACGTTCACGAGGGTCGTGATGGGCGTGCCGGAGTTGGTGATGAACGACTTCTCGCCGTTGAGGACCCACTCGTCGCCGTCGAGGTCGGCCCGGGTGCGGGTGGCGCCGGCGTCACTGCCGGCGTTGGGCTCGGTGAGGCCGAAGGCGCCGAGGGCCCGGCCCGCGCACAGGTCGGGCAGCCACTGCCGGCGGTGCTCCTCGGTGCCGAAGCGGAAGATCGGGTTTGCGCCCAGGCCGACGGCCGCTTCGAGGGTGACGCCCATGGACTGGTCGGCCCGGGCGATCTCCTCCACGGCCACGCAGAACGTCGTGAGGTCGGCGCCGGAGCCGCCGTACTCCTCGGGAAAGGGCAGCCCGAACAGGCCGAGGTCGCCCATCTTGCGGACCGTCTCCACCGGGAAGGTGTGGTCCCGGTCCCATGCTTCGGCGTGGGGCACGATCTCGGCCGTGGCGAACTCCCGGACCACGGTCCGGAAGGCCTCCTGCTCGGGTGACAGCTCGAAGTCCATGCCGCTCCTGCGGGTCTGGAGTACAGGTGGGCGGATCGTAGGCTGGCCGCCTTGGCCGCTCCCTCCTCGCCGTCTGCGTCGCTGCCGCCGCTGGCCGTGGTGGGGGGCCGGCTGGCCACCGGGCTGGTGGACGTCACCTCCGACCTGGGCGCCCTGGACGGCCCCGGGTTCTGGGCCGTGGTGATCCCGTTCGAGGGCCCGCCGACCTGCGCCCGCTTCGCCAACGTGCGGCCGGCGACGCCCTGGCCGGGGACGCCCTGGCGGGGCCCGCCCCGACGTTCGTGGCGCTCGAGCCTGGCGGAGGCGGCGTTCTGCGAGGGGGTGGGGGAGATCCGCGACGCCATCGCCTCCGGCGACGTCTACCAGGTCAACCTCACCCGGCGGCTGTCCGCCCCAGCGCCGGAGGGGGCCGACGTTGCGGCCCTGGGCGCGGCGCTGGCCATGGGCAACCCGGCGCCCTACTCGGCGGTGGTGCGGCTGCCGGGCTCCGGCGTACACGTGGCGTCGGCGTCACCGGAGCGGTTCCTGTCCCGGGCCGGGCGGGTGGTGGAGTCCCGCCCCATCAAGGGCACCGCCGGGTCGAGCGACGGCTTCCTGGCCAAGGACCGGGCCGAGAACGTGATGATCGTGGACCTGGTCCGCAACGACCTGGGCCGGGTGTGCCAGTACGGGTCAGTGGAGGTGACGGGCCTCTGCGAGGTGGAGGAGCACCCGGGACTGTTCCACCTGGTGTCCACCGTGCGGGGCGTGCTGCGGGCCGGCGCCGGCTGGCCCGAGTTGATCGACGCCACCTTCCCGCCCGGCTCGGTGACGGGGGCGCCCAAGCTGGCCGCCCTGGACATGATCGCCAAGCTGGAGCCGGCTCCCCGCGGCCCGTACTGCGGGGCTGTGGGCTGGGTGGACGGGGACGCCGGCGCCGGCGACCTCAACGTGGCCATCCGTACCCTGTGGCTGGAGGCGGGTGAGGTACACCTTGGCACCGGCGGCGGGATCACGTGGGACTCCACGCCGGCCGGCGAGTGGGAGGAGACGGAGCTGAAGGCCAGGCGGTTGCTCTCGGTGGTGTCGGCACCATGAGTCTGAAGGTGTGGCTGGACGGGGTGTTGATGGAGGAGGCCGAAGCCCGCGTGTCGGTGTTCGACCACGGCCTCACCGTCGGCGATGGCGTCTTCGAGACGCTGAAGACTTACGGCGGCAAGCCCTTCGCGGTGCGCCGCCACCTGGAGCGACTGGCCGCGTCGGCGGCCGGCATGGGGCTGCTGGCGCCGGCGCCGGCCGTGCTCCGCGCCGCCCTGGAGGAGGTCGCCGCCGCCAACGACCTGGTGGACGACGCCCTGCGCATCACCCTCACCGGCGGCCCCGGCCCGCTGGGGTCGGCACGCGGCGAGGCGGGGCCCACCGTGGTGGTGGCCCCGGGCCGCCTGGGCCCGTGGCCCGAGACCACCGGCATCGCCGTCGTCCCCTGGCCCCGCAACGAGCGGGGCGCCCTGTCCGGGCTCAAGACCACCTCCTACGGCGAGAACGTGGTGGCCCTGGCATGGGCCCGGGAGCGAGGCGCCGGCGAGGCCGTGTTCGCCAACCTGGCCGGCAACGTGTGCGAGGGCACCGGCACCAACGTGGTGGTGGCCCTCGGTGGCCGGCTGGTGACGCCGCCCCTCTCCGCCGGCTGCCTGGCCGGCGTCACCCGCGCCCTGGTGGTGGACGCCTGCGGCATCGCCGAGGAGGACATCCCGCTGGAGGCCCTCCCCCTGGTGGAGGAGGCCTTCCTGACCTCCACCACCCGCGAGGTCCAGGCCATCGGCGCCATCGGCGGCCGCCCCCTTCCCGCCGCCCCCGGCCCCCTCACCCAGGCCGCGGCCAAGGCCCTCGCCGACCTCGTCGCCACTGACCTCGACCCCTGACCTCGACCCCTGACCACTCTCTGGATGTTTCGGTCCGGTATGCGGACCAAAGCGTTCACAGAGTCACCGGGATGGTGGCCAGGGCGGCACGGATCCGAGCCGCGACCTTGGCCGGTCGCCGCACGACATCGACCCATGTGAAACGCAGGACGATCCAGCCGGCAGCCACCAGCGCGTTCTGCCGATCGAGGTCGTACTGGAGCTCGCGAGGCGAAGAGTGCGTCTCCCACCCGTCCACCTCGATGGCCAGGCGCAGCTCGGGGTAGGCGAAGTCCACCCTCGCCACGAGCCGCCCGCCGACGCGCACCTCGTACTGGAATGCCGCTGGCGGCAATGACCAGGCTCGGAGGAGGCGGGCCATGCGAGCCTCGAGCACGCTGTCCGGCCGCTCCGCACCGATGGCCCGCCGGTCCAGCACAACTCTCAGCACACCAACGCCGTTGCGACCTGGGCGAGCGAGCAGCTCGAGTTCTCGTTCGAGGAGGTCGACCGTGATGATCCTCCGGGTGAGGGCTCGATCGAGTGCCTCCTCTACCAGGTTCGGCCCATACACGGCCCCAAGGTCGACAAGGGTCCTCGTCGGGTTGGTTGTGGGGATGCCGCTCCGGTGCACAATGGTGGCGCGGTCGAGGTCGGCGACGCGATGAAGGCGGACACCCTTGACCGTCGGCCGGCGGCAGGCCGGAACGCTCATCTCCAACTCGTCCGAGGAGCCCAGCTCCCAGAGTCGGGCCGCCGACCGATGCGAGGCTGCCGCATCCGGGGCGGCCAGGACGGTGGCGAGCAGCCGCTGTTCCCACGTGTCCGGCGACCCCGCCAGTCGGTACACACCGGCGTGGACCACCTCGAGGCGGCCCTGGGCCGCCCATCGCTTCAGCATGCTGGCGCTGACCCCAGTCGCCAGCACTTGCTCTCGTGCAACGAGGCCGTGCTGTTGGGCCGCGCTGGCAGTCACTCGTCGGAACGGGTCCACCGCTTCTCCTTCGTCTCACCCACTCTCTGGAGGTTTTGGTCCGGTATGCGGACCAAAACATCCAGAGAGCGGCGTGGGGTTCGAGGGGGAAGGGGGGCGCCGGTGGGGTCAGTATGGCGCGGCGGGGCGGAGGTGGACGAGGTCGCCGGCGGTGATGGTACGAAGGCAGGTGCCGACGTGGACGAGGAGGTGGCCCTCGTCGGTGACCTCGGCGGCGGCGCCGGTGACGGTCCCGGTGTCGAGCTCGACGCGGACGAGGCGGCCGAGGGTGGTGCAGGCGTGGCGGTAGGCGGATGGCACGGCCTGCCAGTCGGCGGTGCGGTGGGCGAGGGCGCTGAGGAAGGCGTCGAGGAGGGAGTGGAGGTCCACGGCGCGGCCGGCGACTGACTCCAGGGCCGCCGCGCCCGCCGGCCACGGGCCGGCGCCGGCCACGTTGAGGCCGAGGCCGACGACCACCGCGTCCCGCTCGACCTCGGCCAGCACGCCGGCCAGCTTGGCGCCGCCCACCACCAGGTCGTTGGGCCACTTCAGCTCGGGGTGGACGCCGGCGACCACGGCGCAGGCGTCGGCGGCGGCCAGCGCCACGGCCCACACGGCCAGGTGGTGGCGGCAAGGGGGCAGGTCGGGGCGCAGCAGGACCGATACCAGCAGGGCCGAGCCGGGGGCGGCCTCCCACCTCCGGCCCCGCCGGCCCCGGCCCGCGGTCTGGTGGCCGGCCACCGCCACGAAGCCGGCCGGCCGGCCCGACCGGGCCTGGTCGAGCGCCACCCGGTTGGTGGAGTCGACCTCCGCGAAGCGGCGGACGTCCCAGTCGATGCGCTAACCATAGGCCCCGTGCTGGCCCGGGTCCTCGTCGCCAACCGGGGCGAGATCGCGGTCCGCATCATCCGGACCTGCCGGGAGCTCGGCGTCGACACGGTGGCCGTGTACTCCGACCTCGACCGGGACGCCCTCCACGTCCGCATGGCCGACGCGGCCTACGCCCTGGGCGGCGAGGCCCCGGCCGACAGCTACCTGCTGGTCGAGAAGGTGCTGGATGCGGCCCGGCGCAGCGGCGCCGACGCCGTGCACCCCGGTTACGGGTTCTTCTCCGAGAACGCCGACTTCGCCCGGGCCGTGGTCGACGCCGGCCTGGTGTGGGTGGGCCCCCCGCCGGAGGCCATCGAGGTCATGGGCGACAAGGTCAGCTCCCGCCGCACGGCCGAGCGGGCCGGCGTGGCGCCGGTGCCCGGCACCACCGAGGTGGTGACGTCGCCGGCCGAGGTGGTGGCCTTCGGAGAGGAGCATGGCTGGCCGGTGGCCATCAAGGCGTCCTACGGCGGCGGCGGCCGGGGCATGCGGGTGGTGGCCGGCGCCGGCGCGGCGGCCGCCGCGCTCGAGTCGGCGCAGCGCGAGGCCAAGGCCGGCTTCGGCCGGCCCGAGTGCTACCTCGAGCGCTACCTGCCCCGGCCCCGCCACGTGGAGGTGCAGGTGCTCCTCGACGAGCACGGCAACGGTGTGTGGCTGGGCGAGCGGGACTGCTCCACCCAGCGCCGCCACCAGAAGCTCATCGAGGAGACGCCCGCCCCCGGCCTCGACGACGCCCTGCGCCGGGCCATGGGCGAGGCCGCCCTGCAGGTGGCCCACGGGTGCGGCTACGTCAACGCCGGCACGGTGGAGTTCCTCGTCCAGGACAGCCAGTTCTTCTTCCTCGAGATGAACACCCGCCTCCAGGTGGAGCACCCCGTCACCGAGCTGGTGACGGGGCTCGACCTGGTGGAACTGCAGCTGCGGGTGGCGGCGGGCGAGCCCCTGCCGTTCGACCAGGACGCCGTCGAGCGCACGGGTCACGCCATCGAGTGCCGGCTCAACGCCGAGGACCCCGGCGGCGGCCGCTTCCTCCCCACCCCCGGCACGCTGACCCGCTTCCGGCCGCCAGCCGGGCTCGGGGTGCGGGTCGATGCC
Organism: Acidimicrobiales bacterium; assembly: GCA_050744785.1. GTDB lineage: Bacteria > Actinomycetota > Acidimicrobiia > Acidimicrobiales > JBOGHQ01. The sequence continues at coordinate 19,771 of JBOGHQ010000317.1, forward strand.
GGCTACCAGGAGGGCGACACCCTGCCCGGCGTCTACGACAGCCTGCTGGCCAAGGTGATCACCTGGGGCCCGGACCGCGAGTCGGCCCGCCGGCGCATGGTGCGGGCGCTGCGGGAGACCGAGGTGGAGGGCGTGGCCACCACCATCCCCGCCCACCTGGCCGTCCTCGAGCACCCCGACTTCGTGGCCGGCACCCACGACACCGGCTGGGTGGAGCGCGACCTCGACCTGTCCGCCCTGCCCTCCTCCGCGCCCGCCCAGCCCGCCTCGCCGGCGGCGGTGCCGGGGCCCGAGGGCAAGGTGCGGCGCGACGTCGACGTCGAGGTCGACGGCCGGCGCTACTCGGTGAGCGTGTGGGTGCCCGAGACGCCCGCCGCCGTGGGCACCGGCACCAAGATCGGCCGGGCTGTGGCGTCGGTGGCGGCCCGGTCCAGGCCCCGATCGGGCGGCGCCGCGCCCCCGGGCGGGTCGTCGAGCGGCAACGTGGTGGCGCCCATGCAGGGCACGGTGGTGGCCGTCGCCGTGGCCGTCGGCGACGAGGTGGAGGCGGGCCAGGCGGTGTGCGTCCTGGAGGCGATGAAGATGGAGAACAACGTGACCGCGGAGCGGACGGGCACGGTGCGGGAGGTGCGCGTCCAGGCCGGCGACACCGTGGGCGCCGGCGACCTGCTCGTGGTGATCGAGTAGCAGCGCGCCGCTACTCGGCGGCGTCCGACAGGGCCTCGGCCAGCGCCGGGTGCACCAGCAGGCTCTCCACGATGTCGGTGACCTTCAGGTGGGCGGTGACGGCCAGGGCGATCACCGAGATCAGCTCGGAGGCGCTGCGCCCCACGATGGACCCGCCCAGCACCACGCCGGTGGCCGGGTCGGAGAGGATCTTGACGAACCCGCGCGTGTCGCCGTCGATCAGGGCGCGGGGGTTGGCGGCGTAGGGCACCTTGGTGACCCGGATCTTGCGCCCGATGGCGAAGGCGTCCGCCTCGGCCAGCCCCACGTCGGCGATCTCGGGCTCGGTGAACACGGCGCTGGCCGCCTTGTCGTAGTCGAGGTGGCGGTGCTGGCGGGTGTGCAGCCCCATGACGTGCTCGGCGATCTTGCGCCCCTGGGTGGCCGCCACCGAGGCCAGCGGCAGCCGGCCCGACAGGTCGCCGCCCACGTAGATGTGCTTGACGTTGGTCTGGCAGTGGTGGTTACAGGGGACGTAGCCGCCCTGGTCCACCTCCACGCCGGCCGCCTCCAGGCCGAGCCCCTCCGAGTTGGGCACCGACCCGATGGCGAGGAGGGCGTGCGAGCCCCGCACCGAGCGGCCGTCGTCGCAGCGCACCACGACCTCGTCGCCGTCCCGGTCCACCCCCACCGCCCGGGCGCCCATGAAGAGGCGCACGCCGGTGCCGAGGAAGTCCTCCTCCAGGGCGGCCGCCACCTCGGGGTCCTTGCCGGGCAGCACCTGCTGGCGGCTCACGATGAGCGACACCTTGGAGCCGAACGACCGGAACATGTGCACGAACTCCACGCCGGTGACGCCGGAGCCGATCACCACCAGGTGCTCGGGCAGCTCGGGCGGCGGGTAGGCGTCGCGGGTGGTGAGCAGCCGCACGCCGTCGGGCTGGCACCAGTCGGGGATGCGGGGCCGGCTGCCGGTCGACACCAGGACGGCGTCGGCGTTCAGCTCCTCCACGCCGGCGGCCGTCTCGGCCACCACCTCGTGGGGCCCTTTCAACCGGCCCGTGCCGGTGATGACCCGCACGCCCTGGCTGTCGAGCAGCTGGCAGATGGAGTTGCGGAGGTGCTCGGAGATGTCGGTGATGCGCAGGCGGAGCGTGTCGAGGTCGATCTCGGCGTCGTCCATGCGGTCGATGCCCAGGCCGTCGGACCGGCGGGCCAGCGACAGCATGCCCCCGGTGGCGATCATGGCCTTGGACGGGATGCAGTCCCACAGGTTGGCGGCACCGCCCATCACGTCCTTCTCGATGACGGCGACCTCGGCGCCCATGCGGGCGGCATGGGTGGCGGCCTGCACACCGGCGGGACCGGCACCGATGATGACGAAGCGCACCGCCACGTCGAGGAGGCTAACCCCGGGCACGCCCCCTCTTGACGCCCGCCTGGGTGTCTAGCGACACTAGCCACCCGTGGCGCCGCTCGACGAGCTCCTGCTGGCCGAGGCGAAGGAGGCCCAGGCCGCCCAGGTCCATGCCCAGGCCCAGGCCGAGCTGGCCCGGGTGCGGTTCGCGGCTGCGGTGCGCCGGCTGCACGAGGGGGGCGCGTCCATGCGGGAGATCGCCGGAGCGTTCAAGCTCAGCCATCAACGCGTGCATCAACTGGTCACCGGCGAGAACAAGGGCGGCAAGACGCTACGGTGCTCGTGCTCGTTCTGCGGCATCGACCAGCGGAGGGCTCGCAAGCTCATCGCCGGCCCCGGCGTCTACGTGTGCGAGCGGTGCGTCGACATGGCGGTGTCGGCGTTGCAGGGCGACCCGGCCGCCGAGCAGCGGTGGGCGGCGCAGCGCAGGAGTGACGTGTCGGTGAAGGGCAAGGCCCGCAAGGGCAGGACCGCTGCCGCCACGTGCTCGTTCTGCGGAAAGTCGTCAGACCAGGTCGCCGGGATGGCCGACGGCGGGCCGTTCCGGATCTGCCGGGAGTGCCTGGACCTCTGCCAGGAGATCATCGGCGAGGAGCTGGGCGAGGGATGACGCCGGCCGGCGCCGGCTACTCGGGCACGCCGCTTCCCAAGAAGCTGGGCATGAGGCCGGGCCACCGTGTCGCCTTCCCCGGCGCCCCCGACGGGTTCGCCGGCCTGTTCCGCGACGAGGGCGTGGAGGTGGTGCGCCAGCTGCGCCACCCCCTCGACGTCATCGTCCTCTTCGCCACCACCCACGCCGAGCTGGCCCGCCGCTTCGTGTCGGCCAAGAAGGCGTTGGTGGACAACGGCGGCCTGTGGGTGGCGTGGCCCAAGAAGGCGTCCAGGCTGCCCACCGACCTGTCGTTCGAGGTGGTGCAGCCCGTCGGCCTCGACGCCGGCCTGGTGGACAACAAGGTCTGCGCCATCGACGAGGTGTGGTCCGGCCTCCGCTTCGTCTATCGGGTGAAGGACCGGCCCCGGCCTGGAGTGAAGAGGTCACCGAACCGGTGACCTCTTCAC
>JBOGHQ010000318.1:0-7976 GCA_050744785.1 Acidimicrobiales bacterium
ACTCTGGAGTAAATAGGGCCCGGTTTCCGGGCCCTATTTACTCCAGAGTGGCGGGGCCGGACTCGACGGGCCGGCCCTCCTCGGCCCACGCCTTGGTGCCGCCCGCCACCGAGGCGGTGTCCCAGCCGGCCCGGTTGAGGGCCTCGGCTGCCACCAGGCTGCGGTTGCCGGTGGCGCAGATGATGTAGACCCGCTGGCCGGTGGGCACCTCGCCGGCGCGCTGGCCCAGCTCGGGGAGGGGGATCAGCACCGCGCCCGGCACCCGCACCACCAGGTACTCGTCGGGCATGCGCACGTCCACCAGCACCGCCCCCGCCTCCAGGGCGGTGGCCAGCTCGGCGGTGCCGATCTCGGGGGCCTGCGGTCGCCGGGGGAAACCCACGGCGGCAAGCCTACGGCGTGGCCGGACCGCTCAGCCCCGGACGGCGTCGACCAGGGAGGGGTGCAGCACCCTTTCGTTGGTGGCCAGGGCGGCGCTGTAAGAGGCGGCGTCGACCAGCAGGCGGGTGGACGGCCGGCGGGGCGGGGCGTCCATGCCCCCGCGCACCTCGGCCAGGCCCTCCAGGAGCAGGATGCGGTTGGCGCCGGCCAGGATGAGGACCTCGTCGGCCAGGCGGCGGAGGGCGGCGATGTGGCGCTCGATGACGCACGGCCACGGCGGCGGGGCGGCGGCGGCCAGGGCGCCCAGCCTGGCGTCGTCCTCCACGCCCAGCTCGGCCGCGGCGGCGGCGCAGGCGACGGCCCGGTTCAGCTCCATCTCGCACAGCTGATCGAGCACCACGTCGATCTCCCGGTTGGCGTGGCCGAGCCAGCGGGTCATCCCGGGCTCCTGGAGGAGCAGGCGCTGCTCCTCCAGCTTGAACAGGACCAGGTCCAGCGCCTCCCGCTCCCGCCAGAGGACCTCTGACAGCTCGGTCAGGCGCTCACCCACGGTCTTCCGATCGGCGCGAGGGGCCAAACTGTGAGTCGTTCAGCCGAGAAGTCCGAGCGCCACCGCCCGTGCCATGGCCTCCTGGCGGCCGGCCACGCCGAGCTTCACGTAGATGTGGGCCAGATGGGACTTCACGGTGGCGGGCGTGACGTAGAGCGCCTCGGCGATCTCCCGGTTGCTGCGCCCCTCGGCCAGGCGAGCCAGGACCTCCAGCTCCCTCCTGGTGAGGGCCTCGGGGTGGCCGGCCGGCACGGTGACGCCCCCGCTGTCGGGCGCCGGTCCGGGCGGTCCGAGGAACCCCACCAGCAGGCTGAGCAGGGCGGGCGCCACCACCCGCTCGCCCTTGCCGACCCGCGTCACGGCGTCGGCCAGGTCGGAGGGGCCCACCGAGCGGGGGAGCAGGGCGTCGATGCCCACCGCCCGCAGGGCCCGGGCGTCCTCGCGGTCGATGCGGTCCACCAGGACCAGGATCTTGGGCGGGGTGGCCAGGGCCCTGGCCCGGCGGGCCGCCTCTGGCAGGGGCAGGTCCCGGACGGTCCCGAGCAGCAGCAGCCGGGCCCCGGTGGTCTCGACGACCCGCACCCCCTCTTCGGCCCCGGCCACGTCGGCCACGACGGCCACCTCGAGGGCCCGGAGGGTCTGGGCGACACCTAGACGGACCAGGGGCCACTCGTCGACCACCACGGCGGTGGGCGGCCCCGGTTGGTCCACGAGTTGCGACTCTACCGCCGCCGATTCGCGCGCCCCGTGGCGGTGGCGCCATGACTAGTCAATCCGGGCCTGGTGGCGTAGCCCGTTGGGATGGGTGCGCGGCGCAGGTTCAACCCCCCGGCCGATGCGAAGAAGCGCCCATTCAGTGACCTTTCCTCCATGGCCTCGAACGTGCTGGACCAAGAGCGGCGCCAGCTGGAGGACTCCCTGGTCCGGGAGAACCTCGCCCTGGTTGACTACGCCGTGAACCACCTCCTCAACCGGCTCCCCCGCCACGTCCCCCGCGACGAACTGGTCTCGGCGGCAATGGCCGGATTGGCCCAGGCCGCCCGTGCCTTCGACCCGACCCGCGACATCAGCTTCGACCACTACGCCTCGGCCCGCATCCGGGGGGCGCTGCTCGACGAGCTGCGCAGCCGGGACTGGGCCAGCCGGTCCGTGCGGACCAAGGCCCGGGTCATGCTGGCCGCCTCCGACGAGCTGACCACCGAGCTGGGCCGGATCCCCACCACCTCCGAGCTGGCCAGCCGCATGGGCATGCCCGACCGGGCCGTGCACGCCCTCACCGACGACATCCATCGCTCCGTCGTCCTCAACTACGAGTCCATCATCACCGACGGCACCGGCGAGTGCTCGCTGCCGGCCGACGACCGCAGCCCCGATGTCGTCCTGCTGGAGCGGGAGCGCCGCTCCTACCTGCTGGACGCCATCTCGGCCCTGCCCGAGCGCCTGCGCCAGGTGGTCGTCGGCTACTTCTTCGAGGAGAAGTCGATGCAGGAGCTGGCCGGGGAGCTGGGGGTCAGCGCCTCCCGCATCTCCCAGATGCGCTCCAAGGCCATGTCCTTGCTCAAGGACGGCATCACCTCCCAGCTCGACCCCGAGGCTGCCGCCGAGATCAAGGACAGCCCGCGGGTGGCCCGCCGCAAGGGGGCCTACCTGGCGGCGGTTGCGGCCGCCTCCAGCTTCAGGGACCGGGTCAGCGTCACCCCTGCGCCGACCCGGTTCCATCCTGCCGCCCTGAGCGCCTAGCACCCGCACCCAGCGGCGGCCCAGCCCACCCACGACCGGGCTGGCCGGCCGGTTCGTACGGTTAGCCTGCCGTCCATGGGCGCCGACCAGCACGTGCGGTCCGGCTCGCCCTACGAGGACACCATCGGCTTCAGCCGGGCGGTGCGGGCCGGCCGCCGGGTCCTGGTGTCGGGCACCGCGCCCATCTGGCCGGACGGCAGCTGCGCCCCCGACGCCAGCGCGCAGGCCAAGCGGTGCTTCGAGATCATCGCCACCGCCCTGGCCGAGGCGGGCGCCACCCTGGACGACGTGGTGCGCACCCGCATGTACGTCACCTCCGCCGAGGACGCCGGTGCGGTGACCGACGCCCACCGCGCCGCGGTCGGCGGGGCCCGGCCGGCGGCCACCATCGTCGTGGTGGCCGGGCTGATCGACCCCAGGTGGAAGGTGGAGATCGAGGCTGAGGCGGTGGTGGCCCCCGCCGGACCTGGCTCCTAGTAGAGGGCCCCGAGCTCGTCGGGCAGGGGCTCGTCGTGCACCAGGGTGAGGCGCTGGGTGGCCCGGGTCAGCGCCACGTACAGCGCCCGCAGGCCCTGGGGCGACTCCTCCACCAGGCGGGCCGGCTCGACCACCACCACGGCGTCGAACTCGAGCCCCTTCACCATGGCCACCGGGATCAGGGTGACCGGCGAGTCCAGGCCGGTGTCCCGCCCGTCGCGACCGGCGGTGGCGAAGGTGACGCCCCCGGCGTTGAGCCCGTCCTCCACGGCGGGGAGCATGGACGGGGCGACCACGACCGCCACCGTGCCGGGGGCGACCGCGGCCGACTCCGTGGCGGCGACGGCGGCCACCGTCCCGGCCACGCCCCCCTCGGTGTCGGCGCTCACCGCCACGGGCCGCACCCCCGTGCTGCGCACGGAGAGCGGCGGCCGGAGATCGGGCGCGGTGACGGCCAGCAGCCGGCTGGCCAGGTCCATCACCTCCGACGGGGTGCGGTAGTTCACGCTGAGCTCCACCACCCGTGAGCCCCGGGACGCCGGCAGCCAGCTGGTGACCTCGTCCCAGCGGGAGAGGGTGCGGGGCCCGGTGGCCTGGGCGATGTCGCCGGCCACCGTCATGGACCCCGACAGGGACCGGCGGGCCAGCATGCGCAGTTGCATCGGAGTGAGGTCCTGGGCCTCGTCCACCACGATGTGGCCGTAGCACCGGATCTCCCCCCCCCGGCGGGCCGCGGCCCGGCGGGGACCGACCAGGACCCGGGCCTCGTCCAGGAGGGCCAGGTCACCGGCCGTCCAGGGGATCTGCTCCAGCGACGGGCTGCGGGGCCGCACCAGCAGGTCCTGCTCGCCCTCGGTGAGCAGGCCTCCCCCGGCCAGTCGCACCAGGGCGGGCGCGCCGTAGAGGTCGTGGAGCAGCTCCTCTGGCGAGAGGACGGGCCACATGCGGTGCAGGGCGTCGGCCACCACCGGCAGCCCCCGCAGCGACCCCCACAGCTCCTCCTCCCCGACGGCGCCCTGGCCCAGCCCGTCGCCGGTGCCGTCGTCGTCCGGGTCGCCGCCGAAGCCGACCCGGCGGCGGCGCTCGGCCGCCTCCTGGTACTGCTCGTGCAGCAGCCGGGCCACCAGGCTCTCCACATGGCGGCGGCGGGCGTTGTGGGTACCGGGCCGGCGCCGGCCCGCGGCCACCACCCGCCGGCTGGCCTCGACGGTGAGGCGGAGCAGGAAACCCTCGAAGCCGATCTCCACGTCCCGGCGCAGCGGGCGCTGCCGGTCGGACACGGCCTTGGCCACGACCCGCCCCATGCGGGGGTCGGCCTTTACGGCGGCGACCGGTGGAGGGTCGCTGGCCCGCACCCGCACGTCAGGGACCAGCCCCTCGATGGTGGTGAGAACGACGCCGCTCTCGCCCAGCGAGGGCAGCACCTGCTCGATGTACCGCAGGAACAGCGGGTTGGGGCCCACCACCAGCACGCCCTGGCGCTCCAGGGGGAAGCGGTGGGTGTAGAGGAGGTAGGCGGCCCGGTGCAGGGCCACCGCCGTCTTGCCGGTACCGGGCCCGCCCTGCACCACCAGGACGCCGGGCAGCTCGGCCCGGATGACCTCGTCCTGCTCCTTCTGGACGGTGGCCACGATGTCCCGCATGCGGCCCGACCGGGCCCGCCCCAGGGCGGTGAGCAGGGTGCTCGAACCGGCCATGCCGACGGCGCCGCTGCGGCCGCTGTCGCCGTCGGCCAGCACCCCGCCGTCGAGCAGCCCGAAGACCTCGTCCTCGATGCCGAGCAGCCGGCGCCCCTCGGTGGCGAAATGGCGGCGCCGCACCAGCCCCATGGGCTCCACACCGGTGGCCCGGTAGAACGGCTCGGCCACCGGGGCCCGCCAGTCCACCACCAGGGGCTCCTGGTCCTCGCTGGACACCGCCACTCGGCCGATGTGGAAGGCCTCGTCGTCCTCCCGGTCGATACGGCCGAAGATGAGCGACTCCCGGCCCACGTCCAGCTGGTCCAGCCGGGCCAGGGTGGTGCGGACCACGACGTCCCGCTCGGCCAGGGAGCCCGGGGTGCTGCCCCGCTCCTTCAGCACCTCCTCCAGCCGCTCGTTGGCGGCGGCACGCAGCGACGCGACCCGCTCGTAGGCCCGGTCGATGTGCGCCTGCTCTGCTTGCAGGTCCGGATGGGAGGCCACGGACTCCTCTCGAATGAATGGCCCCGTCCCTCGCTGGGGAACAGTGCAGTGTAGTGGCGCCGGCGGTGCCGGGCCCCGGTAGCGTCGGCCACCATGGCCGCCCCCGACGCCCCCTTCCTCCTCGCCTGCCGGGGCCGGCCCGCGCCTCACGTGCCCGTCTGGTTCATGCGCCAGGCGGGCCGTTCACTGCCCGAGTACCGCCGCATCCGGGGCGTCGGCAGCATCCTCGAGGTCATCCGCCAGCCCGAGCTGGCCGCCGAGATCACCCTCCAGCCGGTGCTCCGCTACGGGGTGGACGCCGCCATCCTCTACTCCGACATCGTGGTGCCGGTGGCGGCGGTGGGCTTCGGCGTGGACGTGGCCCCCGGCGTGGGGCCGGTGGTGCCCGAGCCCTTCCGCAGCAAGGAGGACCTGGCCCGCCTTCGCCCCCTGGACCCCGAGGCCGACATCCCCTATGTGCTGGAGGCGGTGCGGCTGGCGGTGGCGGAGCTGGACGTCCCCCTCATCGGGTTCGCCGGGGCGCCCTTCACGGTGGCCAGCTACCTCATCGAGGGCGGCCCGTCGCGCACCTACGCCCGCACCAAGAGCCTGCTCCACGCCGAGCCGGCCACCTGGGCCGCCCTCCTCGACGCCCTGGCCGACATGGCGGTGGCATCGCTGCGGGCCCAGGTGGCGGCGGGGGCGGCCGCGGTACAGCTGTTCGACAGCTGGGCCGGCGCCCTTTCCCCGGCCGACTACGCCGAGTCGGTCCTGCCCGCCAGCCGGCGCATCTTCGAGGGGCTGGAGGACCTCGGCGTCCCCCGGATCCACTTCGGCGCCGGCACGGGCGAGCTCCTGGGGCTCATGGCCGGGGCCGGGGCTGACGTGGTGGGCGTGGACTGGCGGGTCCCGCTCGACGCGGCCCGCACCCGGGTTGGCGGTCGGGCCGTGCAGGGCAACCTCGACCCCGCCGTCTGCCTGGCCCCCTGGGAGGTGGTGGCCGCCGAGGCGGCCAAGGTCCTGGCCGCCGGCGGCGGGCTCGGGCACGTGTTCAACCTGGGCCACGGGGTGCTGCCGGAGACGGGCCCCGACGTGCTGGCCCGGCTGGTGGAGCTCGTGCACCAGTACCCGGCCGCCGCGCCGGGCGCCACCGGTGGCTGACGGCACCGGCCGATCCAGGCCGGTGGGCGTGCTGGTCATGGCCTACGGCACGCCGGCCACCCCGGACGACGTCGAGGCGTACTACACCCACATCCGCCGGGGCCGGCCCCCCGCCCCGGAGCTGCTGGCCGACCTCCGCCGCCGCTACGACGCCATCGGCGGCGTCTCGCCCCTGGCGGCCCGCACCCGAGCCCAGGCCGACGGCGTGGCCGAGGCCTTGGGGGACGGCTTCGTGGTGGCGCTGGGCCACAAGCACGCCGCCCCCTACGTGGAGGACGGGCTGGCGGAGCTGGCCGCGGCGGACGTGGTCCGGGTGGTGGGGCTGGTGCTGGCCCCGCACTACTCGGCCATGAGCGTGGGCCAGTACCACGAGCGAGCCGGCCCGGCCGCCGCCCGTGCCGGTCTGCCCTACCGCGGCATCGGCTCGTGGCACCGCCACCCGGTGCTGGTGGCGCTGCTGGCCGAGCGGGTGGCGGCGGCCCGCGGCCGCCTGCCGGCCGGGGCGGTGGTGGAGACGCTGGTGACGGCCCACTCCCTCCCCGAGCGGGTGCGGGACCTGGACAACCCGTCCTACCCGGACCAGCTCCGGGAGACGGCCGAGGCGGTGGCCACCGCCGCCGGCCTGGACCGGTGGCGGGTGGCGTGGCAGAGCGCAGGCCGCACCGCCGACCCCTGGATCGGCCCCGACATCCTCGAAGTGCTGCCGCAGCTCCCGGGTGAGGGCGTGGAGGGGGTGGTGGTGTGCCCGGCCGGCTTCGTGTCGGACCACCTGGAAGTGCTCTACGACGTGGACATCGAGGCTCGCCAGGTGGCCGCCGGGATGGGCCTGGCCCTGGAGCGCACCGCCTCGTTCGACGACGACCCCCGCTTCGTGGCCCTCCTCGCCTCCCTGGTCCGCGCCGTGGTCGACGGCGAGGGCGCCGGCGCCTGATGCCGAGCGTCGCCGTGGTCGGCGGCGGGATCACCGGCCTGGCCGCGGCATGGGAGGCGGCCCAGGCCGGGTCCGCCGTCACCCTCTTCGAAGCCGGCGGCCGCCTGGGCGGCCGCATCCGCACCGAGGACGTGGGCGGCCGGCCCGTCGACCTGGGGCCCGACGCCTTCCTGGCCCGGGTGCCCCACGCTCTGGCCCTGTGCCGGGAGCTGGGGCTGGACGGCGAGCTGGTGCACCCCGCCACCGAAGGGGCGGCCATCTGGGCTGCGGGCCGGCTGCGGCCCCTGCCCGGAGGGCTGGTCCTGGGGGCACCCACCGGCGTGGCCGACCTGGTGCGGCTGGTCCGGGCCGGCCTCCTGCCGCCGGCTGCGGCGGCCCGGGCCGGCGCCGACCTGGTCCGCCCCGCCACCCGCTGGGGGCCCGACCCGTCGGTGGGCGAGGTGGTGGCGGCCAGGCTCGGCGCCGCCGTGCACGCCGCCACCGTCGATCCCCTGGTGGGCGGCATCCACGCCGGGCCCTCGCAGCACCTCAGCGCCCTGGCCGCCGCCCCCCAGCTGGCCGAGGGGGCCCGGTC
>JBOGHQ010000319.1:0-3351 GCA_050744785.1 Acidimicrobiales bacterium
ACGTCATCGACGACGCTCGCCGCCGGCTGGGGGAACAGGGCCGGGGGACCATCCTGTTCCTCGACGAGGTCCATCGCTTCAACAAGGCCCAGCAGGACGCCCTGCTGCCGGCGGTGGAGGACGGCACGGTGACCCTCATCGGCGCCACCACCGAGAACCCCTTCTTCGAGGTCAACGCCCCCCTGCTCAGCCGGTCCACACTGTTCCGGCTGGAGCCGCTCTCCACCGACCACCTCCGCACCGTCGTGGAAAGGGCGCTCGACCGGGAGGGCGGCACGATCACCCCGGAGGCGCTGCACTTCCTCGTCGACATCGTGGAGGGCGACGCCCGGGCCGCCCTCACCACCCTCGAGGTGGCGCTGGCCCTGGCCGGCGAGGAGGACGTCGGGCTCGGTCACGTGGAGGCGTCCCGCAGCACCCGCGCCCTGCGCTACGAGCGAGACGACCACTACGACGTCGTGAGCGCCTTCATCAAGAGCATCCGGGGCTCGGACCCCGACGCCGGGCTGTACTGGCTGGCCCGCATGCTGGCGGCCGGCGAGGACGCCCGCTTCATCGCCCGACGGCTGGTGATCCTGGCCAGCGAGGACGTGGGCATGGCCGACCCCCGCGGCCTGCTGGTGGCCGACGCCGCCGCCCGCGCCGTGGAGTTCGTGGGCCTGCCCGAGGCGCAGCTCAACCTGGCCCACGCGGTGGTGTACCTGGCCACCGCCGCCAAGTCGAACCGCGTGACGGCGGCCCTGGGCGCGGCCCAGAAGGACGTGCGGGAGCGGCCCGCCGGTGCGGTGCCGGCGCAGCTCCGGGACAGCCACTACCGCAGCGCCAAGACCATCGGCCACGGGGTCGGCTACGACTATCCTCACGACGACCCGAGGGGCTGGGTCACCCAAGAGCACCGGCCTCCGGAGACCTCGGGCCAGGTGTACTACCAGCCGTCCACCCACGGCGAGGAACCGGGGATCGAGGAGCGCATGCGAGCGACGCGGACCGAGGGGGGAGAGGAGTGAGCGCCGGCGAGGTGGCCGCCGTCGTGGCCGCCGTGGCCTCGGCGCTCCTCGCCGTCGGCGTGCTGTTCGGCCTGGCCTCGCTGACCCGCACCCTCCGCACCGTCCGCGCCACGGTGGAGGAGCTGCGCCGGGAGACCGTCCCCCTCCTCACCGACCTGCGGGCCACCGTGGAGCAGGCCAATGCCGAGCTGGTTCGCGTGGACGGCGTGCTGGAGCGGGCCGAGAGCATCGGCTCCACCGTCGACTCGGCGTCGCGGCTGGCCTACCTCGTCTTCGGCAACCCGGTGATCAAGGCCCTGGCCTTCGCGGCGGGCACGTCAAGGGCGGCCCGCCGCCTGCGCCGCAGGGACACCTGAGGCGGACCGGGGCGCCGCGTGTTCAAGCGCCTGTTCTGGCTCCTGGTCGGCGTCGGCTTCGGCTTCGGCATGAGCTTCTGGGTGACCCGGATGTTCCGGGAGCGGGTCGCCCGCTACTCGCCGGAGCACGTCTCGGCCGAGCTGGCCAGGGCCCTGCGGGACTTCGGCAAGGACCTGCGGGCCGCCGTGGCCGAGGGCGCCGACGCCATGCGCGAGCGGGAGGCAGCCCTCCGGCAGGAGCTGGAATCGTCACCGTCGCCATAGGCCCGACTCGGTAGTCTGACCACCCGCATGGATGCGCAGTCCCTCCGCCGGGCCTTCACGCAGTTCTTCGCCGACCGGGGCCACACCGTGGCGACGTCGGCCGGGCTGATCCCGCACCATCCCCGCGCGCCGCTGTTCACCAACGCCGGCATGAACCAGTTCCTCCCCATCTTCCTGGGCGAGGAGCCGCCGCCGTACCCGCGCGCCACCTCGGTGCAGAAGTGCGTGCGGATCATGGGCAAGCACGACGACATCGACAACATCGGGATCAGCCGCCGGCACGTCACCTTCTTCGAGATGCTGGGCAACTTCAGCTTCGGCGACTACTTCAAGGCCGACGCCATCCCGTTCGCCTGGCAGCTGGTCACCGAGGGCTTCGGGCTCGAGCCGGACCGGCTCTGGGTCACCGTCCACCACTCCGACGACGATGCGGCCGACATCTGGCGCGACGCGGTGGGCCTCCCGGCCGAGCGGATCCAGCGCCTCGGCGAGGACAACTTCTGGGAGATGGGGGAGACGGGGCCGTGCGGCCCCTGCTCGGAGATCTTCTACGACAAGGGCGAGGCCTACGGCCCGCCCGGCGGCCCGGGCGGCGGCGGGGGCGACGACCGCTACGTGGAGTTCTGGAACCTCGTGTTCATGCAGTACGACCGCCAGGCCGACGGCACCCTGCTCGACCTGCCCCGCAAGAACATCGACACCGGCCTCGGGTTCGAGCGGACCCTCGGCATCCTCCAGAAGGTCGACTCCGTCTTCGACACCGACGTCCTGCGTCCCCTCGTCGAGGCCGCGGCCAGCATCACCGGGCGGGTCTACGGCGCCGACGAGCGGGCCGACGTGTCCCTGCGCATCCTGGCCGACCACGCCCGGACCATGAGCTTCCTGGTGGGCGACGGCGTGTACCCCTCCAACGAGGGGCGGGGCTACGTGCTGCGCCGCATCATCCGGAGGGCGGTGCGCCAGGCCTTCCAGCTCGGCGTGGAGAAACCGGTCACGCCGCCCATGGTGCGGGCCACCGTGGACGTCATGGGCGAGGCCTACCCGGAGCTGGTGCGCAACGCCGAGTTCGTGGCCGACATCGTGGCGCGGGAGGAGGCCAAGTTCCGCCAGACCCTCCGCCTCGGGCTCTCCGCCCTCGACACCGCCCTGGAGGAGGCCACCGAGGTGCCCGGCGCGGTGGCCTTCCGCCTGCACGACACCTTCGGCTTCCCCATCGAGCTCACCCGCGAGATCGCGGCCGAACGGCACGCCACGGTCGACGAGGAGGGCTTCCGACAGGCCATGGAGAAGCAGCGCCGGCGGGCCCGGGCCGACCGCTCCACCACCGCCGCCGGCGGCGAGGGGCGCGACTACCGCGAGCTACTGGACCAGTTCGGCACCACCGACTTCACCGGCTACGGCGAGTACCAGACGCCGACCCGGGTGCTGGCCGTCCTGCCCGGCGAGGACGGCACGGTGGAGGTCTTCCTCGACCGCAGCCCCTTCTACGCCGAGAGCGGCGGCCAGGTCGGCGACACCGGCCTCATCGTCACCGAGCAGGGCCGGGCCAACGTCCTCGACACCACCGCGCCCCTCCCCGGCCTCCATCGCCACACGGCGCGCCTCCTGGAGGGGGCCCTGGAGCCGGGCCAGGAGGCGGTGGCCGCCATCGACGCGGCCCGCCGCGACGCCATACGTCGCAACCACACCGGCACCCACCTCCTGCACTGGGCCCTGCGGGAGGT
>JBOGHQ010000320.1:0-18026 GCA_050744785.1 Acidimicrobiales bacterium
GGGGAGCACCACCGCGCCGGGCCCCGAGCCGGAAACGACGAAGGGCAGCCCCCGCCCGAACAGGTCGGCCGCCCGGGCCAGGCTCTCCACGCAGAAGGGGGCGGCAGTGATGCCGGCGTCGACGAGCAGGCGCCCCACCGCGGCCGCCGGCAGGGGGGCGGCACGGGCCACGGCGGCCAGGGCGGCGTCGAGCTGTGGCAACGGTGCTGCCGAGCCGGCCTCGGCGAGCTGCTTGCGCAGCCGGACCTCCAGCTGGCGGACCCGCTCGCCGGTGAGCCCGGCCAGACGCCCGGCCTCGGCCAGGGTGAGCGGCGGCTTGCCCCGCAGGCCCAGGCGGGCGACGAGGGCGGCCACCCGGGCCTGGCCCAGCCGGCCCCGGCCGGCCCGGGCCACCTGGGAGGCCAGTGCCTCCTCCAGCCGCGAGCCAGTCCCGCGGGCGTAGGCCTCAGCCGGCCCCAACGAGCCCCAGGTGTCCGCCGCCACGAGGTGCCGGCGCAGGTCGGCCGGCTCTCGGGGGGCGGTTGCCGCAGCGGAAAGAGCGCTCATGGTTGGTTCTCCTGCTGTCGCCGGCCGAGAGGTCTTCGACAACAGAGAGTTGGCCACATCCGGGCTTGATACGAAATCGTGGGATCAGGTGTATTTCCGGGGGGTGGTAGCACCCCTAAGAGGCACAGACTGGGTCCGATAGCCTCCTCACGCCAGGGAAGGGACCATGCCGGGACCGGCCGTTCTACGGGTGATCGTGGTGGACGACGAGTACCTCGTCCGCGAAGGCGCCCGCAGCGTGCTGTCCTCGGTGCCCGGCATCGAAGTGGTGGGCCTGGCCGGGAACCCGGCTGAGCTGTTCCAGCTGATCGAGGCTGGGGTGCCGGACGCGGTGGTACTGGACATCCGCATGCCGCCCACCTTCCGGACCGAGGGCATCGACGCCGCCCAGCGACTGCGCGTCACCAATCCCGGTGTGGGCATCGTGATCCTGTCGCAGTACGCCGATCCCGAGTACGCCCTGGAGCTCCTGCGGGACGGCGCCAAGGGCCTGGCCTACCTCCTGAAGGAGCGGCTGGGAGAACCAACCAAGCTGGCCGAGGCCATCAGGGAGGTGGCCGCCGGGGGCTCCGTGCTGGACCCCAAGGTGGTCGACGCCCTCATCGAAGCCCAGCAGAGGCGGGCCCGCTCCCGCCTGCACGGCCTCACGCCCCGCGAGGGCCAGGTTCTGGAGCTGATGGCCACCGGCCGGACCAACGCCGCCATCGGCGAGGCCTTGATCCTGAGCGAGCGGGCGGTGGAGAAGCACATCAATGCCATCTTCCGGAAGCTGGACCTGAGCGAGGAGCTGGACATCAACCACCGGGTGGCGGCGGTGCTGTTCTTCCTCCAGCACCACACCGGCGCCG
This sequence comes from Acidimicrobiales bacterium, assembly GCA_050744785.1. Lineage (GTDB taxonomy): Bacteria > Actinomycetota > Acidimicrobiia > Acidimicrobiales > JBOGHQ01. The sequence goes on from JBOGHQ010000320.1 coordinate 1,395, forward strand.
GGGACTGAGCCCGGCCGCAGCCCGCCCTACCCAGCCGGCGTGACGACGGGCGTGACCGGCCGCGCCGGGAGCGGGAAGGTGGCCCGCACCGTCGTGCCCGCGCCGGGCTGCGAGGTGATGGTCAGCTCGCCCCCGAAGGAGCGGGCCCGGTCCGCCATGTGGAGCAGGCCGCCGCTGCGCACCTCGGCCGGGTCGTCGGCCGCGAACCCCCGACCGTCGTCGCCGACCTCGACCGCCAACCACCCGTCGCGAACCTCCAGGCGCACTGCGATCTCGGCCGCCCCGGCGTGCTTGATGGCGTTGGCCAGCGCCTCGCCGACCAGGAAGTAGGCACCGCTCTCGATCTCGGGCGCCACGCGGGGCAGGGGATCGGGCGAGCACTCCAGCCGGGCTGCCAGCGGCAGCCGGGCCAGCGAGCTGCGCAGGGCGGGGGCCAGGCCCCGGTCCACAAGGATCGAGGGGTAGAGGTCGTGGCTGACCTCCCGCACCCGCTCGATGACGGCATTGAGCTCGGCGCTCAGCTCGGCCAGCGACCCGGCCAGCGCCGGCGCCACCCGGTCGGCGGTCTCCTTCACCAGGCCGAAGCCCATCCGCAGCACCACCAACTGCTGCTGGATGCCGTCGTGCAGGTCCCGGGCCAGGCGATGGCGCTCCTCGTCCTGGGCGGCCACGATGCGCTGCGAGCTGTCCTTCAGGTCGGCGGCCTGGGCCGCGATCAGCTCCAGCTGGGACCGCAGCTCGAGGCGCATGTGCTCCAGCGAGCGGGCCAGCGCGGCGATCTCGTCGCTGCCAGCCACGGAGAACGACGCCTCCAGGTCCCCTCGGGCGATACGGCCGGCGGTGGCCTCCAGGCTCACGAGAGGGCGCACCAGGGCCCGGAAGAACACCCACCCCATGGCCAGGGCGAGCAGGGCCAGGACGGCGGCGGCGAGCAGGCGGGTGTCCGACAGGGAGCGCTCAAGGGCCGCCTCGGGGTCGTTCAGCAGCACGCCGAGCGCCCCGTCGGCGCCACCCACGGCGGAGACCAACCCCCGGTAGGCCACCAGCGTGTCCTGATCGTCGACGCGGACCACGGCCGGGTCCACGGGGAGGACGCCCCCCTCACCGGCACCCGGGGGACCGTCAGGGGGATCGGTCAGGGTGGACCCGACCACCGACCCGTCGGCGACCAGCACCACGTGGCCCCGGTCCCGCAGGATGCGGCGCAGCTCGTAGGAGAAGGGGTCACCGAAGGCGAAGCCCCCCACGAGAAGGGGGCCAGCGACCTCGCTGCCCACCGGCATGGCCACCGCCTGCACCCAGCGCCCGTCGGCCAGCGTGATGAGCCGGCTGGACGGCGCCCGGCGGTCGACACGCGACACCGGGACCGGGCCCGAGAGCGGGGCGCCCGATCCGGCGGGCTGGTCCAGCGGCTGGCCGGTGGCGTCGACCACCTGGAGGGTGTCCAGCTCCAGGTTGCGGGAGACGGTGCCCAGCTCCCGGACCAGGTCGGCATAGCGGTCGGGCTCCAGCAACCTGTCGCGGGTCAGGCTCTGGGCCAGGTTGCGGAGCGCGACCTTGAGGGTGCGGTCCCGCCCGTCGTAGGACTGCTCCATCAGGCGCAGGTTGGCGGCCGTGACCCGGACGGCCTGGGACCGGAGGGCGGACCGGGCCAGGCGGCTCTCGAGAAACGCCGTCAGGGTGCTGGAGCCCACCACGGCCACCACCAGCGCACCCATGATCTTCAGCAGCATCGAGGACTGGACCCGCGACACGGGGTCCGGGCGGCGGAACGGAGCCGGACCGACCTCGGCCTCGCCGGCGCGCCGCTTCATCCGGGGACGGTGGCCTGGGCCCGCTCCTGGGCCGACCTCAGGACCGTGGCGGGGTCCTGCCCCTCACGGAGGATGTGGTCGATGGAGGCGGCGAAGATGTCGTGGGCGTCGGGGAAGGCACCCAGCTTGAACGGGCTGGCGGTGGGCAGCTGCTCCCGCACCGTGACCATGTCGGGGCTGTCGAAGTAGGGGTCCTCGTACACCCGGGGCCGGACGGGGAGGCGGCCCTCCTCTTTGGCGAAGCGCAGGGCGTAGGTGTCCGACACCAGGTGGGCCATGAACTCGAAGGCCAGCTCGCGGTTGGTGGAACCGGTTGGGACGAACATGCTGCTGCCCCCCATGACGGTGCCCCCGGTGCCGCGGGGACCGGAGGGCAGGAGGGAGGAGTCGAAGCGCTCGGGGTCGGGCTCTCGTGCCAGGATGGCCACGTCCCAGGTCCCCGACGCCAGTGTGGCGGCGCTGCCCGAACGGAACAGGGAAAGGGCGTCCCCACTGTGGGAGTCTGCCGCGGCAGGCGGGAAGGCCAGCCCCGCCTTCACGAGGCGGGCCAGGAAGTCAAGGGCCCCCACCACCTCGGGGGCGTCCAGGGTGAGGCGAACCGACCCGTCGTCGCCGACCTGCACCACCTCGCCCCCGTTGGCCTTGATCCACCCGTAGGTCCACCAGGAACTGGTGGGGATGGCCAGGGCCCGCCGCGGCTCGACGCTCAGCGCCCGGGCCGCCGACTCGAACTGGTCGAAGGTCATCCGGCCGGTCGGGGGGGCCACGTTGGCGGCCTGGAACAGCTGGTTGTTGAAGATGAGGAACAGGGCGTTGGTGTCGAGGGGCACCCCGTAGAGGCGCCCCGCCCAGGTGACGTCGTCGATGGCCCCCGGCAGGAACTCCGAGGTCGAGATGGCCTTCCCCCACAAGTCGTCGAGGGGCTGGGCCAGGTCCTGGGCCGCGGCCGAGAAGGCGTGGGCCTGCACCACGTCGGGCGGAGCGCCCTTGCGCGTCTCCGCCGCCACGTTGTCGAGCATGTGGCTGATGGGGAACTTCTCGTACTCGACCCGGACGTCGGGATGGGAGCGCTCGAAGTCCCGCACCGCGTCGACGAAGGGGGGCGTGACCCAGTCGTCGGTCATGAAGACGCGCAGCACCGTGGGGGAATCAGCCGAATCGTCGGAAGTGCAGGAGGCGGCTAGCAGCGCCATCGCGACGGCGACCAGGACGGCCCCGACGCCCCGTGCCCCCCTGGCAGGCCGCCTCGACTTCACGTTGTACCGCTCCCCGGTCCTCTCGTCGTTCGACAAGACAAGCACCGCAACCCGCCCAATGTAACGGATTTGGCCCTCCTGGCAGGGTGGCGCCGAGCCTCCCGCCGGCCCCGGGCCCACGCACGGCCGCCCCCCCGACCGGCACTAGGTTGATCTGATGCAGGTGTGGCCCGGCCAGCCGTACCCTCTCGGCGCGACCTACGACGGCGCCGGCACCAACTTCTCGCTCTTCTCCGAGGTCGCCACCAAGGTCGAGCTGTGCCTGTTCGGCGAGCACGGCGCCGAGACCCGGATCACCATGCCCGAGGTCACCGCCTACTGCTGGCATGCGTACCTGCCCGGGGTGGGCCCCGGCCAGCGCTACGGCTACCGAGTCCACGGGCCCTGCGACCTCGCCGCCGGCCACCGCTGCAACCCCGCCAAGCTCCTCCTCGACCCCTACGCGAAGGCCGTCGAGGGCCACGTGGAGTGGGCCGAGGCCGTCTTCCCCTACCGCTTCGGGCACCCCGACTCGATGAACAAGGCCGACAGCGGCCCCTACATGCCGAAGGCGGTCGTGACCAACCCCTTCTTCGACTGGGCCAACGACCGGCCGCCGGCCTCGCCCTACCACGAGGCCGTCATCTACGAGATGCACGTGCGGGGCTTCACCCTGCGCCACCCCGGCATCCCCGGAGAGCTGCGGGGCACCTACGCCGGCGTGGCCCACCCGGCGTCGGTGGACTACCTCCAGATGCTCGGCATCACCGCCGTGGAGCTGCTGCCGGTCCACCAGTTCGTGGACGACGCCCACCTCGAGGCCAAGGGCCTGCGCAACTACTGGGGCTACAACTCCATCGCCTACCTGGCCCCCCACAACGACTACAGCGCCACCGGGCAGGTCGGCCAGCAGGTGCAGGAGTTCAAGCAGATGGTGAAGACCCTGCACGAGGCCGGCATCGAGGTGATCCTCGACGTCGTCTACAACCACACCGCCGAGGGCAACCACCTGGGGCCGGTGCTGTCCCTGAAGGGCATCGACAACGCCGGCTACTACCGCCTGGTCGACAGCGACAAGCGCTACTACTACGACACCACCGGCACCGGGAACAGCCTCGACATGCGCCATCCCCACGTGCTGCAGCTGATCATGGACAGCCTGCGGTACTGGGTCACCGACATGCACGTGGACGGGTTCCGCTTCGACCTGGCCGCCACCCTTGCCCGCCAGTTCCACGAGGTGGACCGCCTGTCGGCCTTCTTCGACCTCATCCAGCAGGACCCGGTGGTCAGCCAGGTCAAGCTCATCGCCGAGCCCTGGGACCTGGGGGAAGGGGGCTACCAGGTCGGCAGCTTCCCCCCCCTGTGGTCGGAGTGGAACGGCAAGTACCGGGACCACGTCCGGGACTTCTGGCGGGGCGAGGACAAGACCCTGGACGAGTTCGCCTACCGGTTCACCGGCAGTTCCGACCTCTACGAGTCGGGGGGGCGGCGCCCGTTCGCCAGCGTCAACTTCGTCACCGCCCACGACGGGTTCACCCTCGCCGACCTTGTCTCCTACAACGAGAAGCACAACGAGGCCAACGGCGAGGAGAACCGCGACGGCGAGAGCCACAACCGGTCGTGGAACTGCGGGACCGAGGGCCCCACCGATGACCCGGCTGTCCTCGACCTCCGGGACCGTCAGGTCCGCAACTTCCTGGCCACCCTCCTGCTGTCCCAAGGGGTGCCCATGATCCTCGGCGGGGACGAGATGGGCCGCACCCAGCAGGGCAACAACAACGCCTACTGCCAGGACAACGAGATCTCCTGGTTCGACTGGGAGCGCCAGGACGGCGACCTGGTCACCTACACCCAGCGTCTCATCAGCCTGCGCCGCAGCCACCCGGTGTTCCGCCGGCGCCACTTCTTCCAGGGCCAGCCCCTCCACGGCAGGGGGGTGTCCGACATCGCCTGGTTCCGGGCCGACGGGTCGGAGATGACCGACGACGACTGGCGGGAGGGGTTCGCCAAGACTCTCGGCGTGTTCCTCAACGGCGCCGCCATCCCGGACCTCGACCAGCGCGGCCAGCGGATCGTGGACGACTCCTTCCTCGTGCTGTTCAACGCCGACGATGAGCCGGCCGGCTTCGTCCTCCCCGAGGAGCGGTTCGGAGAGCGTTGGGTCAAGGTGATCGACACCGCCGACGCCTTCGACGAGGGCGCCCAGGTGAAGGCAGGCGACACTCTGGCGGTCGAGGGCCGCTCGCTGGTCCTGCTGCGGCGTGGCGGCTGACCCCCCGCCGCCCCGGGCCACCTACCGGGCGCAGCTCACGCCCTCGTTCGGTTTCGATGACGTCGCCGCGGTCCTCGGGTACCTGTCCGACCTCGGGGTAAGCCACCTGTACACCTCGCCCGTCTTCCAGGCCGCGCCGGGCAGCACCCACGGTTACGACGTGGTGGACCACCACCGGGTCAGCGACGACCTGGGTGGCGAGGCCGCCTTCACCCGCCTGCGCGATGGCCTGGGCCGGGCCGGCCTTGGCTTCGTCCTCGACGTGGTGCCCAACCACATGGCCGCCATCGGCCCGCACAACGCCTGGTGGTGGGACGTGCTGGAGAACGGACCGGCCAGCGTCTACGCCTCCTACTTCGATGTGGACTGGGACCCGCCCGAGTCCAAGCTGCGCGACACCGTGCTCCTGCCCATCCTCGGCGACCACTACGGCCGGGTGCTGGAGGCGGGCGAGCTGGCCCTGGTGCGGCAGGGGCCCTGGTTCACCGTTCGCTACCACGACCACACCGTCCCCGTGGCGCCGAGGTCAATCGACGAGCTCCTGCTGGCCGCGGCCCGGGTCTGCGGCAGCGACGAGCTGGAGTCCGTCGGCGCCGCCCTGGGACGGCTCCCGCCGGCCACCGCCACCGACCAGGAGAGCGTGCGCGAGCGCCATCGTGACAAGGAGGTCCTGCGAGCGCGCCTGGGCGACCTGCTCGAAGCCGACCCGGCCGTGGCGGCGGCGGTGGACGCCGAGGTGGACGCCGTCAACGCCGACTGGGACGCCCTCGACGCCCTTCTCGAGCGCCAGAACTACCGGCTCGCCCTGTGGCGGACGGCGGGCCGGGAGGCGGACTACCGGCGATTCTTCGACGTCAGCTCCCTGGTGGGCGTACGCGTCGAGGACCCTGCCGTCTTCGAGGACGTCTCCGAGCTGGTGGTCGGTTGGGTACGTGACGGCGCGGTCACCGGGCTGCGCATCGATCACCCCGACGGCCTCCGCGACCCCGAGGGCTACCTGCGCCGGCTCCAGGAGGCGACGGGCGGCGCGTGGGTGGTGGTGGAGAAGATCCTCGAGCCGGGAGAGGAGCTGCGGGGGTCGTGGCCCGTGGCCGGTACCACGGGCTACGACTTCCTCAACCGGGCCGGCGGGCTGTTCGTCGACCCGGCCGGCCGCCGGCCCCTGACCGACCTCCACGCCGAGCTCGGTGGTCAGCCCGCCAGCTTCCAGGAGGTGGCCAGGGCGGCCAAGCACCAGGTCCTCACCGACCTGCTGGGCGCCGACCTGAACCGGATCACGGGCCTGCTGGTGCAGGTCTGCGAGCGCAACCGTCGCTATCGCGACTACACCCGCCACGAACTGCACGAGGTCCTGCGGGAGCTGGCCGCCTCGTTCCCGGTGTACCGCTCCTACGTGCGGCCCGAGGACGGCGCGGTGGCGGCGGCGGACGAGGCGGCGGTGGCGGCGGCGGCGGCCGACGCCAAGGAGCGCCGGCCCGATCTCGACGCCGACCTCTTCGACTTCCTCTCCGGCCTGCTCACCTTGCGCCAGGGGGGCGGCGAGGTGGCGGCCGAGCTGGTGTACCGCTTCCAGCAGCTGACCGCGCCGGCCATGGCCAAGGGCGTGGAGGACACCGCCCTGTACACCTGGGCCCCGCTGGCCTCGCTCAACGAGGTGGGCGGCTCGCCGGCGGTGTGGGGAACCAGCGTGGACGACTTCCACCACTGGGCCGGGGCGTCGGTCCGCCAATGGCCGGCGTCGATGCTGGCCTCCTCGACGCACGACACCAAGCGCAGCGAGGACGTGCGGGCCCGCCTCCACCTCCTCTCGGAGGTCCCGGACCGGTGGGGGGACGCGGTGCGCCGGTGGAGCAAGGCCAACGCCGCGCACCGTTCGGGGGAGGGCTGGCCGGACGGTGGCGCCGAGTACCTCCTGTACCAGACCCTCGTGGGCGCCTGGCCGCTGCCGGTCGACCGGGCCACCGCCTACATGGAGAAGGCCTCCAAGGAGGCCAAGGTCCACACCTCCTGGATCGACCCCGATCCCACCTACGACGCCGCCCTGCGGGGCTTCGTGGCCGCGGTGCTGGCCGACGACGGCTTCCAGGCCGAGCTGGCCGCCTTCGTGGAACCGCTGCTGGCGCCGGGGCGCGTCAACTCCCTCGCCCAGACCCTCCTGAAGCTCACCGCGCCGGGCGTCCCCGACCTCTACCAGGGCACCGAGCTGTGGGACCTCAGCCTGGTGGACCCGGACAACCGCCGGCCGGTGGACTTCGCGCTGCGCCGGCGCCTGCTGGGCGAGCTGCCGGCGCTCCAGGTGGAGGACATCTCGGCCCGGACCGAGGAGGGCCTGCCCAAGCTCCACCTCGTCCGTGAGGCGCTGCACCTGCGCGCCCGCCGGCCGGACGCCTTTGGCGCCGAGGGCGGCTACGAGCCGGTGCCCTCATCGGGGCGCAAGGCCCACCACGTGGTGGCCTTCGCCCGGGGCGGGCAGGTGGTCACCGTGGTGCCCCGGCTGGTGCTCGGACTGGGGGGGGACTGGGCCGGCACGACGGTCGCCATGCCCGCCGGGTCATGGCGCAACCTGCTCACCGGCGAAGAACTGCCCGGTGGCGAGGTGCCGCTGGCCGGCCTGCTGGCCCGCTTCCCGGTGGCCCTGCTCGAACGCCAGGGCGGGTGACCACCCCTCTCGCCGTTCCTGCACTGGAAATCGACCGCGGGCGGCTGATTTCCAGTGCAAGAAGGCAGGGGTACGGGGAAGGGTGAGCGCGTGACCGAGTTCCGGGTGTGGGCGCCGCAGGCCGCGTCCGTCGACATGGTCGCCGGACGCCGGCGGGTGGCCATGGTGGCGGACGGGGGCGGGTGGTACCGGGCCGAGGTTCCCGACGCCGGCCCCGGGACCGACTACGGCTTCGCCCTCGACGGGGGGGCGGTGCTCCCCGATCCCCGTTCCCCGTGGCAGCCCGACGGCGTGCACGGGCTGTCGCGAGTGGTGGACCACGGCGCCTTCTCCTGGACCGACGCCGGGTGGCGGGGCTTCCACCTCCCCTCGGCCGTGCTCTACGAGTTGCACGTCGGGACCTTCACACCCGAGGGGACCTTCGACGGCGCCGCCGCCCGGCTCGACCACCTGGTGGCGCTGGGGGTGGACGCGGTGGAGCTCATGCCGGTGGCCGAGTTCCCCGGCTCCCGGGGTTGGGGGTACGACGGCGTCGACTTGTACGCCCCCCACTCGTCCTACGGCGGCCCTGAAGGCCTCAAGCGCTTCGTGGACGCCTGCCACCGGCGGGGCCTCGGGGTGGTGATGGACGTCGTCTACAACCACCTCGGTCCCGACGGCAACCACCTCTCCACCTTCGGTCCCTACTTCACCAACCGCTACGCCACGCCGTGGGGCGAGGCCGTCAACCTGGACGGGGCCTGGAGCGACGAGGTCCGGGCCTTCTTCGTGGACAACGCCCTCATGTGGTTGCGCGACTACCACTGCGACGGCCTCCGGTTGGACGCCGTCCACGCCATCGTGGACACCTCGGCCACCCACCTGCTCGAGCAGCTGGCCGGCGCGGTGGAGGCACTGGCGGGGGCCGAGGGCCGGCCCTTCTTCCTTGTCGCCGAGAGCGACCTCAACGACCCCCGCGTGGTGCGCCGGCGCGAGGTGGGCGGCTACGGCATGGACGCCCAGTGGAGCGACGACTTCCACCACGCCCTGCACGCCGTCCTCACGGGAGAGCGGGACGGCTACTACGCCGACTTTGGCTCGCTGGGGCAGATCGCCACCGCCCTCCAGCGGGCCTTCGTCTATGCCGGCGAGTACTCGCCCCACCGGCAGCGGTCCCACGGCCGCCACGACCCGGCCTTGGGCGGGCACCGCTTCATGGGCTACGCCCAGAACCACGACCAGGTGGGCAACCGGGCGCTGGGCCAGCGCAGCTCGGCGCTGATGTCGCCGGGCCGGCTCCGGGTGGCCGCCGCCCTGGTGCTGACCGCCCCCTTCGTGCCCATGCTGTTCCAGGGCGAGGAGTGGGGCGCCACCACGCCCTTCCAGTACTTCACCGACCACGCCGACCCTGCCCTGGGCCGGGCCGTGCGGGAGGGGCGTTGGGCTGAGTTCGCCGCCTTCGGATGGAAGCCCGATGAGATCCCCGACCCCCAGGACCCGGCCACCTTCGCCCGCTCCAAGCTGGACTGGGAGGAACCGGCCCGGCCCGAGCACGCCGATCTCCTGGACTGGCACCGTCGCCTGATCGACCTGCGCCGGGCCGTGCCCGCCCTGCGCGACGGCCGCCTGGACCGGGTGGGCGTCGACGTGGACGAGCACGCCGGCCGGCTGACGGTGCGGCGGGGACCGGTGGCCGTGGCCGCCAACGTCGGCCCGTTGACGCTCACGGTGCAAGTGGCCGGCGAGGTCGTGCTGGCGTCCGAGGGCGTGGACGCCGGTGCCGGCGCCGTGCGCCTCCCGCCCAGCAGCGTGGCCGTGGCGGTGGCGCCAGAGGTTGCGCCGCCGGGTGGTGGCCGGTGACCGCCCTCGACGGAGGGCGGGAGCTCCATGACGCGGTGGTGGTCGGCGGCGGGGCGGCCGGCCTTGCCGCCGCCACCTGGATCGCCCGCTACCGGCGTCCGGTCGCCGTCCTCGACGGCGGTGAGCCACGCAACCAGTGGGTGGCGCGCGCCCATGGCTACCTGGGGTCCGACCCCGTCGACCCCGTCGAGCTGCTGCGGGCGGCCCGGGAGCAGCTGGTCCGGTACGAGGAGGTGGAGCTGTGCGAGGGGATGGCCGAGCGGGCCTGGCGGCGCGACGACGGCGCCTTCGTGGTGGAGGGCGGCGACCTGCGCCTGGCCGGGCGCCGCCTGGTGCTGGCCACGGGCGTGCGGGACAGCTTCCCCGAGGTGGAGCGGTTCTTCGAGCACTACGGGGCCGACGTCTTCCACTGCCCGACCTGCGACGGCTACGAGGCCCGCGACCGGGAGGTGGTCGCGTTCGGATGGGGCGAGGACATGACCGGCTTCGCCCTCACCCTGCGCGGCTGGGCGGCCCGGGTCACCATCGTCACCGACGGCCGCCCCTTCGAGGGGGACGAGGACTGCCGGCGCCGCCTGTCGCTGGCCCAGGTCCCGGTCATCGAGGACGACGCGGTGGCGCTGCTCGGGACGCGTGGGGCCCTGGAGGGTGTCCGTCTCCAGAGCGGCCGGGTCCTGCCCTGCCAGCTGGCCTTCTTCTCCATCGCCCACGAGCCCCGCACCGAGATCGCCGCCCAGCTCGGCTGCCGGCTGACGGCCGAGGGCTGCATCGAGGTGGACGGGGAGGCGGCCACGTCCGTCCCCGGTGTGTACGCCGCCGGTGATGTGACGCCCGGGCTCCAACTCCTGCAGGTGGCGGCCGCCGCCGGGGCCACCGCCGGGGTGGCCTGCGCCCGCTCCCTGCGGGGCGAGGGCGGCATGCCCGATGCGTGGCGGGGCCAGCCTCCGGGGTAGAGCAGCGCCATGACCGACACCAGCGAGACCGACCGGGCCGAGGAACCCACGACCGGCGACAACGACGCCGGCAACGGCGAGAACGACGCCGGCGCCGGCGCGAGCGAGGGCGACGACGACGAGGCCGTCGAGCAGGCCCGGGCCGCGCCGGCTGGGCAGGAGGAACGGTCCAGCAGGGGCGGCGGCGAGCCCAGCCAGCCCCAGCAGCTCCTCGACGCCCTGGGCGAGGAGATCGACGACGTCCGCCGCCGGGTGGTGGACCAGGACGCCGTCGCTCGGGCCGAGGAGCGCTTCATCCAGGAGGGCGAGGCCGACGAGGAGGAGCCCGTCGACGACACCATCGCCCCGCCCGGCTGAGGCCCCGCGCCTGGCAGATCCCGGCGGGCAGAGAAACTTTTCTCGATTCGATGTTTGAGCCCCGGTCGGCGTGGGCAGAAGAAGTGCTGTCCCGCCCCCCGGGAGCCCCACGTACCGGGAGAGCCGAGTGCTATAGCCGGCTCTCCCGGTACGTGCGCGTCCGGCCTCCGGCCAGTGCCCTGGCCACAAGGGGTTCGCCGCGTTGGCGAGTCCCGTCGGCGGCCGCTGGCGCCGCCGCAGGCGGGCACACCAAGAGAGTCGAGGCACTAGGGCCGCGGCGCCGGCCGGCGCCTCGTCGAGCAGGTCGAGGACGGCCTCCTCGATGGCCCCCTGGGTCGACAGCTGCCCGAACCCGGCGCCCTCCCCGAGCCGGGACAGGACGGCGTGGATGGTGATCCCGGCCTGGTAGCGGTCGATCACCCGGGGATCCACGTAGGAGGACCGGCACACCGCCGGCGTGTTGCCCAGCCAGTGGGCCACTTCCTTCATGGCCCAGGCCACCGCCCGTCTGCGGGCCGTCGCCGAGGTGGCCGTGGCGGCCACGGCCAGGCTCACCGAGGCCAGCACGGTGGCATTCCAGGTGCGAAAGTCCTTGGCCGTGAACTCCCCGCCGGTGGCGTCCTTGATGTAGTCGTTGATGTCGGGCGAGCGCACGTCCCGCCACCGCCGGCCGTCCCGGCACGCCAGCAGCTCCGGGCCGCCGCCGCGGCGCCGCTTGAGGGCCGTCACCACCTTGGCCACCTCGGGGTCCACCACGGACTGGATCCGCATCTTGCCGCTCTTGGAGCGGTAGTCGAAGCGGACCTCGTCGCCCCGCACCCGCACGTGGCGCTTCTGCATGGTGGCCAGCCCGTAGCTCTGGTTCTGCTCCGCATAGCCCTCGGTGCCGATCCGGAAGAACCCGATGTCCAGGAGCCGGGTGGCACAGGCGAGCACCCGGGCCCGGGACAGCTCGTCGGCGGCCAGGTCGGCGGCGATCACCTTCCGGAGGGCGGGCAGGGCCCGTCCGAACTCCAGCATGTGGTCGAACTTCTCCTGAGCCCGCCGGGCCCGCCACTCGTCGTGGTACCGGTACTGGCGGCGCCCCGCCGCGTCGGTGCCCACGGCCTGGATGTGCCCGGTCGGCGCAGGGCAGATCCACACCTCCTGCCATGCCGGTGGGATGGCCAGGTCCCGGACCCGGGCCAGGGTCGCCGCGTCGCTGATCCGCTCGCCGTCCTCGCCCACGTACAAAAAGCCCCGACCGGCCCGGCGCCGGGCGATGCCGGGGCCCGAACAGTCCACTCGCCGCAGTCGAGGCACCCGGGACGACCTCGGGCTAGGCGGCGGCCACCAGGCCCCGCCGCTGGAGGGCGGGTCGCAGCTCGGCCTCCCAGTAGCCGAAGAAGCCGTCCTGGTCGGGCCCGACCTGATGGAGGTACACATGGGTGTAGCCAGCCAGGGCGTACTGCTCCACCAGCTCGATGTGGCGATTCACGTCCGGCCCGCACACCACCTTCTCGGCCACGTCGTCCGCTGTGACCAGCTCTGATGCCTCCTCGAAGTGCTTGGGCGTGGGGAGGTCCTGGGACAGCTGGCCGGGGACTCCGACGATGGGCCAGATCTCCCTGGCGGTCTTGCGGGCCTGCTGCTCGTCCTCGGACCAGCACACCGTGGCCTGGCCGTAGCGCGGCTTTCCCTTTCCGCCCCCCTGCTCGAACTCCTCCAGGGCATCCGGCTTCGGGGCTGTACCCCAGAAGCCGTCGCCCACCCGGCCGGCCAGCGCCGCCGACCTCGGGCCCGAGCCGGCGACGACGATGTCGGGCAGGGGATCGGGCAGGTCGAAGATCGTGGCGTCCTCGACGGTGTAGTACCGGCCCCGGTGGTCCTGGCTGCCGCCTTCCCAGAGCTGCCGGATCACGCCGACCGCCTCCTCCAGCATCTCCAGGCGGATGGGGGCGGGGGGCCAGCGGTCACCGAGGATGTGCTCGTTGAGCGCTTCTCCGCTGCCGACGCCGAGGAAGAACCGGCGCGGCATGAGGCAACCGGTGGTGGCGGCGGCCTGGGCCACGATGGCGGGATGGATGCGGACGCTGGGGCAGGTGACCCCCGTCCCGACGCGGATCCGCTCGGTGGCCTGGGCGATGGCGCCGAGGACCCCCCACACGAACGGGCTGTGGCCCTGGCTGCGGAGCCACGGATGGAAGTGGTCGGAGATGCCCACGAAGCTGAAGCCGGTGTCCTCCGCCTTGACGGCCTGGCGGACGCACTCGGCGGGCGGGTGCTCCTCGCTCGAGATGCTGAACCCGAGCTCGATCGGCGTGGGCATGGCAGACACCTCCTTCTCGACGGCGGCGGTGTCGCGCCACCCCTACCCGCCCAGCCATCGTCGTGAACCGCCTCGCGGCGCCGGCGCCGGCAGCGGCGAAGGTCAGCGAGGAGCGTCGTCCTCGTCCGGCAGGGGGCCGGGGAGGGACTGCTCGATGGCGTCTGCCTCCGGCACACCGAGGCCGATGTCGACCGGCTCGTTGTCCACGTCCGGCGGAACGGCCTCCTGGTGCTGCTCCTGGCTGTCGGCCTCGGGGACGAAGTCATCCGGTGTGTCGGTCATCAGGGTGCTCAATCTAGGCCGGAGGGCGACCCCGCAGGTTCGTCAGCCTCCCGCCACGACGGCGCGCTTGACGCAGCGGATCACGGTGCGGTGGGCCACGACCTCTGGCACCACCTCGTCGGTGAAGGTCCGGACCAGCCACAGGCCTCGCCCGTGCTCGGCCTCGGGGTCGGGTGGTTCGAGGGCGAGCAAGGGCCAGTTGAGCCCGTCGCCGTCGTCTTCCACCTCGAGCACCACGTCGGCCCCCTGGGTCCGGGCCCGGATCACCACGCCGCCGCGCTCCCATGTGGCGTGCTCCACGGCGTTGGCGCACAGCTCGGTCGCGGCCAGCAGGAGGTCGTGGATGGCGTCGGGGTCGACCGGCACCCGGACCAGCCACTCCCGCAGCAGGCCGCGGCTCACCGACACGGCCGCCATGCTCGTGGAGAGGCGGTGCTCGAAGGGCCCCAGCGGGGCGATGCGGGCGTGGGCCGGCGGCATGCGCCGGCGGATGATGAGGGCCAGGCTGTCGTCCCGGCGACCGGCTCCCTCCAAGGTGCGCTCCACCAGGATGCGGGCCTGCTGCTGGGCCGGGTAGGGCGCCGTCTCCTCGGCGAAGCGACGCAGGGCGGCCAGCCCGCGCACGAGGTCCTTGGTCCCCTCCACCAGCCCGTCGGTGTAGAGGATCAGGCTGTCGGTCCGTCCCAGGGCCACCTCCAAGATGTACTCGGACCCCGCTCCTGGCCAACCGATCGGCACACCCGGCGCGACCAGCTCGATGGCCGTCCCCTCGTGGACGAGGAAGGCCGGCGGGTGGCCGCCCCCAGCCAAGCGGAGCTCTCCGGTGCCGGGCCGGTAGCGGCCGACCAGCAGGGTGGCCACCAGCTCCGGGTTCTGATTGGTGACGACGGCATCGGCGCGGGCCACAACCTCCTCGAGGGGGCCCCCGTCGATGACGAGGAGCCGGAGCGCGTGGGTCACGGCCAGGGCGTCCTTGGTCGCCGCCACGCCCTTGCCCATGACGTCGACCACCGCAAAATGGAGATCGCCGTCGGGCAGCACGATCCAGTCGTGGAGGTCGCCGCCGGTGGCCACGCCGGGGTCGGCGGGGGAGTAGTAGCTGCCCAACTCCGTGAACGGCACCTCCGGGCGTTCCGGCATCACTGCGGCCTGCAGCTGGTTCACCATCTGCTGCTCGGTGGCCCGCAGCTCGGCCAGGGCATGGCGGCTGGCGGCGTTGTCGAGCGCCACGCCCAGGTGGGCACCCAGGGTGACCAGCTCATCGCGGTGACCGGCGAAGTGGTTGGCCCGGGCGTCGGCCACCAGCAGCACGCCATGGGCCGAGCCGTCGTGGGAGGGCACGGGCACGACCAGCAGGCTGGTCATGCCCGGCAGGGCGGCGGCCAGGTCGCCGTCACCCGACGGAGCCCGAACGTCGGCGAAGCGCACGGCCAGCCCCTGGCGGACGGCGGGGTGGAGGGCGGGATGCAGGCGTGGGTCGCCGAGCGCAGCCAGCAGGGCGGCGGTGGCGCTTCGCGCCGACGAGGTCCGCCACTGGGGCGGGTCGTCCTGGCCCAGCATCCAGAGGCCGGCCAGGTCGGCGCCGCTCATGGCCCTGGCCGCATCCACGGTCCAGGCCAGGATGTGAGGACGGTCCCCCTCGGTATGCAGGGCCCGCGCCGCTTCGGCCAGCACGGGGAGGCGCCGCGGCGGCCCCGCGATCAGCGGGTCGACGGACGGCGGGGCCACCGGCGCAGGGTAAGACCGGCCACCCGAAGGAGCAAGGTCACCCCGGCGGCGGCTCGGACCGCCGTTTGTGGGGCCACGGCACGGGGTAGTCGCCTTCGTGTCGCTCTCCACCGTCCCGGAACGAGACGCCACTCGACCGGCTGTCCCGTGCGAGGGTGCTGCGCCGCCTCTTTCTCGCTGCCGTGGCGCTGGCGGTGTTCCTCGGGCTGGTCGGCGTCCTCGGTGTGCGGTCCGGCACCACTTCGGCCAGCGGCGGGGGGTTCGAGCTGGAGGTCACCTACCCGGCGGTGGGCCGGCCCGGGCTCTCCGTCCCCTGGTCTGCGACCGTGCGCCGAGCCGGAGGGTTCGACGGCCCCGTGGTCCTGGCCACGTCGGCGGGGTACTTCGACCTGTTCGACGAGAACTCGCTCGACCCGGGGCCTGCCAAGAGCACCTCGGACGGGGAGTGGATCATCTGGGAGTTCGATCCCCCCGAGCGCGGCGACACCTTCGAGGTGTCGCTCGACACTCGGATGGGCCCCAACGAGCACTGGGGCAAGTCGGCGGAGACCGCCGTCCTCGTGAACGGCACCCCCGCCGTGTCGGTCACCTACCGGACCCGGGTCATGCCCTGATGGACGTCCCGATCCGAGCCACCTTCGCCTTCTTCTTCCTCTGGGGGCTCACTCGCGCCCTGGGCAAGCGGGAGCTGTCGCAGTTGAGCGCCTTCGAACTGGTGCTCCTCATCACCGTGGGCGACCTGGTGCAGCAGGGCGTCACCCAGGAGGACTACTCGGTGACCGGTGCGGTGCTGGCCACGGGCACGGTGGCGCTGTGGGTCCTCGTCTTCGCCTACCTGTCCTTCCGCTCGGGTCGGGCCCGCCGGGCCATCGAGGGGGATCCCGTCCTCATCGTGCGGGACGGGGAGCCCCTCGTCGCGGCGCTCCGGGTGGAGCGGCTCACCGTCGACGAGGTGCTGGAGGGGGCGCGGGAGCAGGGCATCGCCCGCCTGGACCAGGTCCAGTACGCCTTCCTCGAACCGGACGGCAGGTTCTCGTTCCTGACCGAGGACCACGAGCGCCACCCGCAGGACGAGAGGAAGGACGTCTGAGCCGGCCGCGGGCGGGGCGGCCACGACTTCCCCGCCGCGCCGGCGTGCGCCCCCGGCGGGGAAGGTGGAACCGGGCCGGGCCCCCCGGGGGG
>JBOGHQ010000321.1:0-1803 GCA_050744785.1 Acidimicrobiales bacterium
GCCTCCATGGCCCGCAGCCGGATGACGCCGGTGGTGGTCTCCTCGGTGCCGGCCAGCACCTCGCCCACCTGGTCGGGCCGGGCCTGGTGCAGCCGGGACACCAGGTCGCAGCCGTCGTCCATGGTGAGCTGCGGGTGGGCGTCCAGCACGGCGTCCATGTGGCGGAAGTACGTCTCGGTGTCCTCGCCCTTGATGGCGTACACCGCCATCTCCTCGTCCCGCACCAGGGCGGCGGTGACGTCGTCCTGGGTGGACAGGGGGTTGGAGGCGCACACGTTGACCTCGGCCCCACCCGCCTTGAGGGCCCGGAGGAGGTTGGCCGTCTCGGTGGTGACGTGGAGGCACGCCGCCACGGTGACACCCTCCAGGGGCCGCTCCTTGGCGAAGCGCTCCCGTATGGAGGCGAGGACCGGCATGTGGGTCTCGGCCCAGTCGATGCGCTGGCGGCCGAGGTCGGCCAGTCCCGAGTCGGCGATGTCGTGCGGCATGGTCGGATCAGCCCTCCTGGAGCCTCTGCTTGAGCTCTTCGATGACGGGGACGGGACCGGGGTCGATGCCCTCATTGGCGGCCATGAGCAGGGCCACGAAGTCGCCGACCAGGACCAGGTCCAGCAGCTGGGCCAGGTCGCCGTCGCCCTCGGCCTCGACCACCTCGATGCCGGCGACGACCTCCCGGAGCAGGTCGTCGCACAGCTCGAAGCGGCGGCTCACCTGAGGGTGCTCGCTGTCGTGGCGGAGCTGGACGAGGGTGAACAGCTGGCGGGTGACGTCGCCGTGCTGGCCCCAGCCCTGGAGCTCGTTGTGGCACAGCTCCGGCGCCACCGACCAGAAGGCGGGTGCCTTGGCCATCTCGTTGACCTGGGTCTTCCAGCGCTGGGCGGCGGCGTTGCCGAGGGCGCCCGAGGACTGGATGAGCGGGATGGTGCGGCCGATGCGGCGGGCGATCTCGGCCGCCGGCCCCGCCCCGGACACCAGCTGGTCCCGCCGGCGCTGGAGTTGCTCGACCGCCAGGTCGATCCACTGGGTGGCGCCCGGGAACAGGCCCACCTGCTCCAGCACCGCCAGCGGGGGCACGGCCAGCGCCCCCACCGCGGTGCGGGGCTGGGGCAGCTCGGCCGGTACCGACACCACCGGCGAGCCCCACGACGAGGCCAGCTTGGCCAGCTGCCCACCGCTGGTGACGGCGACCACGCGAGCCCCCTGGACGGCGGCCTCGCCGGCCGCCTCCACCGTCTCCTCGGTGTTGCCCGAGAAGGAGATGGCGAACACGAGCGACCCCTCGCCCACGAAGGCGGGGAGCGTGTAGGACTTCACCACCACCACCGGCACCGACATGAACGGCCCGGCCGTGGCCAGCAGGATGTCGCCGGCCAGCCCGCTGCCGCCCATGCCGAGCACGACCACGTTCTCGACCTCGGTGCGGAGGGGCAGGCCGTCCACTCCGGCGGCCTCCTGGGCAGCCTGGGCCACCTGCTCGGGCAGGCCGGCGGTGGCCTCCCAGATGCCCTGGGTGTCGAGCCGCTCCGCGGCGGCGCCCTCCCCGCCCCCGGTGGTCACGTGCCGTCCTCGAAGGTGGGGGCGATCCCCTCCGCCTCGGCCTTGGCCAGCAGCCGCTGGTGCTCGTCGTCGGCCAGCGTCTCCGCCTCGTCGATGAGCATGATGGGGATGTCGTCGCGGATGGCGTAGCGCCGCTTGAGCCGGGGGTTGTAAAGGGCCTGCTCTTCCTCGAAGTACAGCAGGGGGCCGTTGTCCTCCGGGCAGTCCAGGATCTCCAGCAACTGGGGGTCGAGGCCCATGCTCTGG
>JBOGHQ010000322.1:0-3889 GCA_050744785.1 Acidimicrobiales bacterium
ACCCTGGAGGACAAGGCCGTCACCATCCGGGAGCGGGACAGCCTGGAGCAGGTCCGGGTGCCCATCGAGGAGCTGGTCGACGAGCTGCGGTCCCGCCTGCCGGTCTGAGCGCCCGAAACCCCGGCGATGGCCCCGGACGGGCCCTGGAGGGCGCCGGGTAGGCTCGCCCCATGTCCTTCGTGTACCCGTTCGCCCACAAGCACCGCACGTCTCCCATGAACCTCAAGGACCTCCTCGGGGGCAAGGGCGCCAACCTGGCCGAGATGACGTCGGTGCTGAAGCTCCCCGTCCCGCCCGGCTTCACCATCTCCACCGACGCCTGCCGCGCCTACATGGAGGCGGGCTGGCCGGACGGGCTCACCGCCGAGGTGGAGAAGCAGGTCCGCAAGCTCGAGAAGGCCATGAAGAAGAAGTTGGGCGACCCCAAGGACCCGCTGCTCGTCAGCGTGCGGTCGGGGGCCAAGTTCTCCATGCCCGGGATGATGGACACCGTGCTCAACCTGGGCCTCAACGACCGCTCCGTCGAGGGCCTGGCCGCCCAGACCGACCCGCGCTTCGCCTACGACTCCTACCGCCGCTTCGTGGCCATGTACGGCCGCATCGTGCAGGGCATCGAGGGGTCGGAGTTCGACGCCCTGCTGGACGCGGCCAAGGAGGTGGACGGCGTCACCTCCGACTCCCAGATCTCGGCCGCCACCCTGCGCACCCTGGTCGAGCAGGAGAAGGAGGTGGTGCTGCGCCGCACCGGGCAGCCCTTCCCCCAGGAGCCGGCCGCCCAGCTGCGGGGCGCCATCGAGGCCGTGTTCGCCTCCTGGAACGGGGCGCGGGCTGTCGCCTACCGGGTGCGGGAGCGCATTCCCCACGACCTGGGCACCGCCGTCAACGTGCAGACCATGGTGTTCGGCAACCGGGACGACAACTCGGGCACCGGCGTGGGCTTCACCCGCGACCCGGCCACCGGGACCACCGGCGCCTACGGCGACTTCCTGGTCAACGCCCAGGGCGAGGACGTGGTGGCCGGCATCCGCAACACCGAGCCGCTGTCGGCCATGAAGACGCGCTTCCCCAAGATCTACAAGGAGCTGCTGGGCATCTTCGAGCGGCTCGAGGCGCACTACACCGACATGTGCGACACCGAGTTCACCATCGAGCAGGGCCGGCTGTGGATGCTGCAGACCCGGGTGGGCAAGCGCACCGGGGCGGCCGCTCTGCGAATGGCCGTGGACATGACCAAGGGCCGCAAGTGGAAGATCTCCAAGGAGGAGGGGCTGCTGCGGGTCACCGCCGACCACCTCGACCAGGTGCTCCACCCCCAGCTGGCCGGCGCCAACCTCCAGGTGATCGCCAAGGGGCTGGCCGCCTCGCCGGGAGGGGCCGTGGGCCGGGCCTACTTCACCGCTGACGACGCCGCCGCCGCGGCCGGGCGGGGCGAGAAGGTCATCCTGGTCCGCACCGAGACCTCACCCGAGGACGTGCACGGGATGATCGCGGCCCAGGGCATCCTCACCTCCCGGGGCGGCCTGGTGAGCCACGCCGCCGTGGTGGCCAGGGGGTGGGGCAAGCCGGCCGTGGTGGGCGCCGAGTCGGTGCGCATCGCGGGCCGCTCCTTCACCGCCGGCGGGGTCACCGTCCAGGAGGGCGACACCATCGCCGTGGACGGCACCACCGGCAGGGTGGTGCTCGGCGACGTCGAGCTCACCCAGGCCGAGCCGCCCAAGGAGTTCAACGTGGTGCTGGGCTGGGCCGACGCGGTGCGAAAGGGCCGCATGGCGGTGCGGGCCAACGCCGACACCGGCCCCGACGCGGCCAACGCGCGGGGCTTCGGGGCCGAGGGCATCGGCCTGTGCCGCACCGAGCACATGTTCCTCGGCGAGGACCGCCTGCCGGTGGTGCGGGCCATGATCCTGGCCGACACGCCCGAGGAGGAGGCGGCCGCCCTGGAGCGGCTGCTCGCCGTCCAGAAGGCCGACTTCGAGGGGATCCTCGAGGCCATGGACGGGCTGCCCGTCACGGTCCGCCTCCTCGACCCGCCGCTGCACGAGTTCCTCCCCTCCACCGCGGAGCTGGCCATCAAGGAGGCCACTGCCGGGCTCAGCGAGGAGGAGAAGCGGCTGTACCAGGCGGCCAAGCAGTGGGAGGAGTTCAACCCCATGCTGGGCACGCGGGGCGTGCGCCTCGGCGTCCTCAAGCCCGGCCTCTACGCCATGCAGGTGCGGGCCCTCATGGAGGCGGCCGCGGCCCGGACGGCCAAGAAGGGCAAGCCGGTGGTGGAGATCATGATCCCCCTCACCATCAGCCGGGAGGAGCTGGGGCTGGCCCGCACGTGGGTGGAGGGAGCGGTGGCCGAGGCCACCAAGGGCGTGAAGAAGCCCATCCAGGTCACCATCGGCACCATGGTGGAGACGCCCCGCGCCGCCCTGCGGGCCGACGAGCTGGCCGAGGAGGCCGACTTTTTCTCCTACGGCACCAACGACCTCACCCAGATGGTGTTCGGGTTCAGCCGCGACGACATCGAGGGCCGGCTCATGAGCACCTACCTGGAGGAGGGGCTGCTCAAGCGCAACCCGTTCGAGACCATCGACCGGGGCGGCGTGGGCGAGCTGGTCAAGACGGCGTCGGAGCGGGGGAGGGCCACCAAGCCCGATCTCAAGCTGGGCGTGTGCGGCGAGCACGGCGGCGATCCCGAGTCGATCGCCCTGTTCGCCGAGGCCGGGCTGGACTACGTGAGCTGCTCGCCGTTCCGGGTGCCCATCGCCCGCCTCGCCGCGGCCCAGGCCCTGCTCCGCACCGCCTGACGCCAGCCGCCCCCGGCGCCACCGGCGGCCGGAGGCGGTACCGTCCCCGCGTGGGGATCGTCGAGGAGGACGTGGCCCGCGTGAGGGCCGCCACCGACTTCGTCCAGGTCGCTTCCGAGCACCTGGCCCTGAAGCGGGTGGGCAACCGGTGGGTGGGCCTGTGCCCGTTCCACGCCGAGAAGACCCCCTCGTTCTCCATCAACGCCGACCAGGGCCTCTACTACTGCTTCGGGTGCCAGGCCAAGGGCGACGTCATCACCTTCGTGCGGGAGGTGGACCACCTCGGCTTCGTGGAGGCGGTGGAGCGCCTGGCGGGCCGGGCCGGCGTCGAGCTGCGCTACGACGAGGCGCGCGAGGGCCAGGACCGGAAGCGCCGGAGCCGGCTCACCGAGGCCCTGGAGCAGGCCGTGGAGTGGTACCACCAGCGCCTGCTCGCTGGCTCGGACGCGGCGCCGGCCCGCGGCTACCTCCGCTCCCGGGGCTACGACGGCGACGTGGTCCGGGCCTTCAAGCTGGGCTGGGCCCCGGGTGACTGGGACGCCCTGGCCCGGGCCCTGCGCCTTCCCGACGACGTGCTGCGGGACACCGGTCTCGGCATCGTCAACCGCCGGGGCAACCAGCAGGACAGCTTCCGCTCCCGGGTGATGTTCCCCATCTTCGACGCGGCCGGCAGCCCGGTCGCCTTCGGGGGCCGCATCCTGCCCGGCGGCGAGGGGCCCAAGTACAAGAACTCCCCGGAGACGCCCGTCTACGCCAAGAGCCGCACCCTCTACGGCCTCAACTGGGCCAAGGCCGACGTGGTCAGCGCCGGCGAGGTGGTCGTGTGCGAGGGCTACACCGACGTCATCGCCTTCTTCGGCGCCGGCGTGCGCCGGGCGGTGGCCACCTGCGGCACGGCCCTGGCCGACGAGCACTTCCGCACGCTGAAGAACTTCGCCCGGCGCATCGTGCTGGCCTACGACGCCGACGCCGCCGGGCAGGCCGCGGCCGAGCGCTTCTACGAGTGGGAGCGCCGCTACGAGGTGGACGTGGCCGTGGCCGACCTCCCGCCCGGCTCCGACCCGGCCGACCTGGCCCGGCAGGGCCCGGGCGCC
>JBOGHQ010000323.1:0-4494 GCA_050744785.1 Acidimicrobiales bacterium
ACGAGCCAGTAGCCCTTGCCGGACGGAGTGGCGGCCATGCCCACCACGGGCTGGTTCAGGCGCAGGGCGCCCGTGGACCCGTAGAACTGGGCCCCGCCGAAGGCGAAGATGCCGCCGTCGCTGGCCACCGTCCAGTAGCCCTTGTCGGTCACCGCGGCGGCCGGCACGTACAGCTCGGCCCGCCGGTCCTCGCTCTCGCCGGCCAACAGCATCTTCAGGCAGTTGGAGCCGCACACGTTGGGGTCGGCCTCCAGCCGGTTGGGGTCGCTGGAGAGCAGCACCGGCCGCACGCTGTTGTAGGGCGTGCCGGCGATGCCGCGCGAGGTGTGCATGGTGCCGGCCGAGCGCCACCGGGCGATGCCGGGATCGAACACCTCGGCGGTGAACCCGCCGGGGCCGCCGCCGGCCAGCAGCACCCGGCCGTTGGGAAGCAGCCCCATGAAGAAGTTGTTGCGCCCGCTGGAGTTGGGGCTGGCGGTGAGGGTCCAGGCGTTGGTGGCCGGATCGTACAGCTCGGCGGTGTTGGAGCCGCTGAACCCGCCGGCGATCAGCACCCGGCCGTCCCGAAGGGTGACGGCGCCCTGCCTGGAGCGGCCGATGTTCATGGGGCCGGTGGGGCTCCAGGTGCCGGTGGCGGGGTTGAACACGTCGGCCGAGGCGTGCCCCGTGGATGGGCCGCCGAAGCCGGCCGGGATGAGGATGCGGCCGTCGTTGAGCATGGTGGCCTCGGTGGTGTGGCGGGGCACCGCCATGCTGCCGGTGAGGGCGAAGGTGCCGGTAGCCGGGTCGAAGACCTCGGCGCTGTTGGTGAACTGGGCGAAGTCGCAGGCCGCCGGCGGCGCCGCGTTGCACGTGCGACCGCCCGCCACCAGGGCCCGGCCGTCCCGCAGGATGTGGGCGGAGTGGAGGTAGCGGCGCGCCGCCATGGAGCCGGTGGCCGTCCAGGTGCCGGTGGCCGGGTCGAACAACTCGGCCGAGTCGAGCTGGGGCTGGGCGTTGGTGGTGACGCTGCCGGTTGCGCCGCCCGTCACCAGCACCTTGCCGTTGTTCAACAAGGTGGCGGTGTGGGCGGTGCGGCCGACCGTCATGGAGCCGGTGGGCGACCACGTCCCCGTCTTGGGGTCGTAGATCTCGGCCGAGGCCAGGGCGGTGCCGTTCTGGCGGTCGCGGCCGCCGGCCAGGAGCACCCGGCCGTCGGCCAGGAGCACCGAGCGGGTGGCGACGCGGGCCGCGGCCTGGGTGCCGGTGAGGTCCCACGTCCCTTCGGCGTAGGTGTAACGGGCCACAGGGTTGGCCGGCGACGTGCCGCCCGCGGTGGTGACGGTGACGCCGGCCGCGGCGGCGGCCTGGTCGGGCGCCACCGCCCGGACCTGGGTGGCGGAGAGCACCGTGAAGCTGGCCGCCGCCACGCCGCCGAAGCGGACCGCGGTGGCGCCGGACAGCCCGGTGCCGCTGACGACGACGGTGGTCCCGGCCGGCCCGCTCCGGGGCGACAGGCCGGTCACCAGCGGCAACGCGCCGGCGGTGGGGGCGATCTTGGCCACGAAGGCGTCGTTGCCGCCGCCGAAGGCGGACCGGAAGGCGTTCGCGGTCGGGAAGTCGTCGTCGTTGAAGGGGGCGGCCTGGCCGGCCAGGTAGGCGGTGCCGGTGGGGTCGAGGGCGATGGCCGTGCCGGCGTCGGCGGCGCTGCCGCCGAAGGGGGCGGCGTGCACCAGGCCGTTGCCAGCCGGCGTGAGCTGGGCCACGAAGGCGTCGCTGCTGCCGGCCCGCACCGAGATGGGCAGGGCGGTGGGGAAGTCGGTCGAGGAGGTGCTGCCCGCCACATGGGCGCTGCCGGCGGCGTCGACGGCCACGGCGTTGGCCTGGTCGGGGCCGAGGCCACCCAGGTAGGTGGAGTACGCCAGCGACGAGCCGGCCGCACCGATCTTGGTGACGAAGCCGTCGTCGCCGCCGGGCCTCGTGCCCTGCAAGGCGGCTGCCACCGGGAAGTTGTCGGAGGAGGTGCTGCCCGCCACGTAGGCGTTGGCGGACGGGTCGAGGGCGATGCCGCGGCCCACGTCGGCGCCGCCACCGCCGAGGTAGGTCGACCACGTCAGCGCCGCGCCGGCGCTGTCGAGCCTGGTGACGAAGGCGTCGGGCGCGCCCGCGTTGGCGCCCTGGATGGGCGCCGCCGTCGGGAAGTTGGTGGACGATGCCTCGCCGGTCACATAGGCGTTCCCGGCGCCGTCCACGGCGATGCCGCGGCCCACGTCGGCGGCGCCGCCGCCCAGGAAGGTGGCGTACGTCAAGGCGCTGCCGGCCGGGTCGAGCTTGGCCACGAAGGCGTCGGTGGAGGCGCCCTTGGTTGTCTGGAAGGCCCCGGGGGTGGTGGGGAAGTTGGTGGAGGCGGTGCTGCCGGTGACGTAGGCGCTGCCGCCCGCGTCCAGGGCGATGCCCAGGCCCGACTCGGCGTCGCTGCCGCCCAGGTAGGTGGAGTAGACGAGGGCGGTGCCGGCCGGGTTCAGCTTGGTGACGAAGGCGTCGCTGGCGCCCAGCCGGGTGCCCTGGAGCGGCCCGGCGAGGGGCAGGTCGGCGGCAGCGGTCTGGCCGGTGAGGTAGGCGTTGCCGGGCCCGTCGGCGGCGATGCCGCCCGACGACTCGGCGCCCACGCCGCCGAACAGGGTGCTGTAGACCACGGCCGGGTCGATGACCAGCGGCCGGGACGGGTCGTAGGTGCCGAGCCGGAAGCCGAACGTCCCGTCCGGCCGGCGGCTGTAGGAGGCGGCCACGCCGTCGCGCTGCCGCCCGTCGGGCTGGTAGACGACGGGCGCTTCGTGGCGGACCTCGCCGGCCGCGGTGGCAATCACGAGGTCACCGCCGGCTTCGATGCGGGCGCCGGCGGCCGGCTCCACGTCCAGCCCGATGCGAGACGGGTCGGCGCCCGGCGCTACGACCAGGTCGTACTTCAGGGCCCGGCCCGCACTGCGATAGACGAGGTCGATGCCCGGATAGACGTCGTCGAAGCGGACCTGGTCGTAGCCGGGGACGCCGGTGACCCAGCTGCGGGGGTCACCCTTGAGGTAGTTGGCCACCCCGGCCAGCTGCCGTCCGGTGGTGGCAGGCGCGTCCGGGTCGGCGCCCACCAGGCGCATCCGGGCCTCGCCCTGGCCGGCCCGCAGCACCGACTCGGTTGCCGACAGGTAGGCGGTGGTGCCGGCGCCCCGGGCCAGGAACCGCACGCCGGCCCCGGCCTGGCCCTGGTTCGGCTCGAAGCGCATCGGCAACCGGGCGTAGGCCCGCCCTGCCGCGGCCGCGCCGTCGCCGTTCGGGGATGGGAGCGTGGGCCCGGCCGGGCCCCACCCGGCGGGGACGGCCGCGAGGGCGCCCCCCACGACGAGGGCGGCGGCGGCGGCCAGGAGTGCGGACGGAGTCCTGCGCTGCTTGCTCACGATTGCCTCCGATGGCCCCAGCCCATGACTGGAGTGAATTGGTCACCGATATTCGGTGACCTCTTTACACCAACCGCGGGTGGTCCACCGGTTGGCCTGGCCGGGTTGGCTACCGTCGGTGCCATGACAGGCGGGCGGACGTCCCTGTCCGGCCTGGTGCTGGCCGGCGGCAGCGGCAGCCGCCTGGGCCGGTCCAAGGCCACCGTGGTGGTGCGGGGCCGCACCCTGGTGGAGCGGGCCGTGGACCTCATGGCCGCTCGCTGCCGGCCGGTGCTGGTGGTCAGCCGGCCCGGCGTGGCCCTGCCCGCCCTCGAGGTGCCCGTCGTCCTCGACGCCGCCGGGGTGCGGGGGCCCATGAACGCCCTGGCCACCGGCCTGGCCGCGCTCGACACCGACGACGTGCTGGTGCTGGCCTGCGACCTGCCCTTCGCCGGGCCCGTCCTCGACCGCCTGGTCGCCTGGCCGCCGGGCCGGGCCGTGGCCGCCGCCGACCTGCTCCGTCAGCCCCTGTGCGCCCGCTACCCCCGGGTCGAGGCGCTCGAGGCCTGCCGGCGCCTCATGGCCCGGGGTGCGCGGCGCATGACGGTCCTGCTCGACGAGCTGGGCGCCGACACGGTGGACGCCGGCCACGACGAGCTGCTCAACGTCAACACCGAGTCGGACCTGGAGCTGGCCCGGCTCCGCCCGCCCGCCCCGTGAACCGAGCGCTCGTGCTCCGGGCCCCCAGGTCCGCCGGCCCGGACCTCACGGTTCAGACCCCACGGAGGGCGGGCTCGTCCAGCAGCAGGCCCATGAGCACGGCGTCCCACAGTTCGCCGTCGCGGCGCCGGTAGTGGCGGCGCAGCCGGCCCTCCTCCACGAAGCCGAACTTGCGGTACAGGGCGAGGGCGGCCTCGTTGTGGGGCCAGACCTGGAGGGCGATCTTGTGGGCGCCGGCCTCCCGGGCCCAGTCCAGGCCCGAGCGCATGAGGGCCGCGCCCACGCCCTGGCCCCGCCAGCCGGCGGCGACCAGCATGCCCAGGTCGGCCACGCCCCAGGGTCGCAGCGACAAGCCGATGTGGCCGAC
>JBOGHQ010000324.1:0-4322 GCA_050744785.1 Acidimicrobiales bacterium
GGCTCGGGCGGGCCGGGTGGCTCCGGGCGCCAGCCGGGCGGCGGGGGCCAGAACGGCGGCTGGCTCCCGGCGCCGGGCACCTCCGGCACGGGCGAGGGATGGTCGGGCGAGGACCAGGCCCCGGGCCCCGGCTCCACGCCCACCCGTCGGGCCAGCAGCTCCAGGTCGAAGCCCTCCTTGCGCACCCGGAGGTCGAAGTAGACGACCATGATCACCGCCGCCGAGAACGGGGTGGTGAGGACGCTGGCCGCGGTGTTGGCCACCGCCTGGGCCACGACGTCGACGAGCTCGCTGTCGCCGGCGCTGGCCACGGCCAGGAGCAGGCCCGAGGCCGTCGACTGCACCAGCCCGGTCAGGACGAACGCCACCAGGAGGACCCCGGCGACGGGCCACCACCGGCCCTTCACCAGCGCCCTGGACCGGCCGAGCGCCTTGGCCCCCCGGGCGTCCTCCAGCAGCAGGACCGGCACCGCCACGGTCCACGCCACGTAGAGGTAGACGCTTGGGATGACGCAGGCCAGGAAGCCGGCGACGAGGCCCAGTGCGAACACGACGGTGAGCCACATCAGCGACCCCAGCTTGGACGTGGCGAAGGCGAGCGAGGCGCGCCAGTCGGGCTCCTCGTCGAGGTAGGCGCCGCTCACCAGCTTGAAGCTGGCCGCCGTGGCCAGCTGGGAGGCCACGTAGGCGATCAGTCCGAGGGCGAGAAGACCGCCGAGGAAGGCCCAGATGTCGCCGGCCTCCACCGTCACCCGGCCGAACTCGTCGGTGGTCCCCGAGATGGCGTCGATGTCGGGCAGGGACAGCTGGATGACGGCCCCCAGCACCGAGACCGGCGCCACCACGACGGTGACCGCCTTCACCAGGTGGACGAACCGCTCCCGGTACACCTTGATGGCGAGGTCGAGGATCTCGCCCACCGACAGCGGGCGCAGCTGGGCGGCGTCCATCGCGCCGCCAATGTAACCGGCACTGCTTCGGGCCCAGCCGGGCCGGCTCACCGCAGGAGGGCGGTGAGGGCGACGCCGGTGGCGTCCTCCGCCACGCTGATGGTCTCGCCGGCCAGGACCCCGGCGGCGATGGCCGGCGGCGACTGGCAGGTCGGGGCCCGGCCGGCGAGGGCCAGCGCCAACTCCCGCTGGGCGGCCGGTGATCCCGGCAGGTCGGAGTGGTGGTTCAGTCCCGGGACGTCGACCACCACGTTGGCGGCGCCGTCCAGGCGGGAGCGAGGCGAGGGCACCACCACGTCGCCCCAGGCCGCGATGGAGGTGACCCGGACCCCGGCCGGGAGGGGGGACGAGCCGAGGTCGGCCACCAGATCGGAGGTCTCGGCCAGCTGGCCCACCGACGTGGACGTGGGGTCGATGCCGGTGAGGTCGGAGGCGCCGACCGCCGCCTTGGCCAGCGCACCCTTGGGGCTCTGGCCGATCAGGGCCATGGCGGTGGCCAGGTCGGCGCCGTGGTGCGGCGTGGCCAGGGTGAGGAGGGACGCCACGCCGGGCGGCGCCCGGGCACCGAGGGCGGCGCGAGCCACCAGCCCGCCCTGCGAGTGGGCGATCACGTCGATGGGCACGCCCGGCTCGGCTGCGTGCAGGGCTTCGAGCAGCTCGCGGAGCCGCCGCCCCGAGGCCCGGATGTCGACCTGGGTGTCGTCGGCGTCGTAGGGATGGTCGGCGGTGGTCCCGCCCCGGTAGGAGAAGCGGACGACGTCGGCTGCGGCGTACCCGAGGGCGGTGCTGTCCACGTCGTCGACGCTGGCCCCTTCGGAGGTCGACCCCAGCCCGGCCACCAGCACCAGCCGGCGCCTGCCGGCCGGTGGGGGTGGGACCACGCCCGGCGGGGTGCAGCCCCGCTGGCCGGCCCAGGCCTTCCCGATGGTGAGGCCGATCTCAAAAGGCGTG
This sequence comes from Acidimicrobiales bacterium, assembly GCA_050744785.1. GTDB lineage: Bacteria > Actinomycetota > Acidimicrobiia > Acidimicrobiales > JBOGHQ01. Next base: position 1,902 of record JBOGHQ010000324.1, read on the forward strand.
GGCCAGGCCAGGGCGCCGGCCGCCCTGGCCAAGGCCTGGAGCTGGGCCGGGCTCGGGGGCGCCGACAGCGGAGTGCCGGGGACGTGGCGGGCCCAGGAGATGGCGGTGCGGCCCACCCCGGTGGCGGCCCCGGTGAGGCGGCCGAGGAAGCGCCGCAGCCCGTGGCGCTCCTCGGCCTCGCTCCCGAGGGTGCGCTCGTGGTCGGGGACCAGGCGCACCTCGGCGGGGGCGCCGCCGGCGAGGAGTACCAGGGGGTCGAGGTAGGCCTCCCCGGCCCGGGCCCCGAAGTGCAGCGAGGCGCCCGAGGTACCCACCGGCTGGCCGGCCACCACCCGCTGGCCCCGGCCCACGCCCACCGAGGCCAGGAAGGAGTAGCTGGTGCGGATGCCGTCGGGGTGCAGGACCACCACGTGGCGGCCCAGGCCCACCCGGCCGGCGAAGGCCACCACCCCTGCCGCCGCGGCCCGCACCGGCTCGCTTGGCGCGGTGGCGTAGTCGACCCCGCGGTTGCCGGGCCCGTACGGCGTGGGCGGCGGGCGGAAGCCGTCCACCACCGCGCCGTCGACCGGCGGCTGGTAGGTGACCGCCTCGGGGACCTGGGCGACGGCAGGCGGGACGGCGGTGGCCATGCAGGCCAGGAACAGCCCCACGGCAGCGGCGCGGCGCACGGGAACTTCCCCCTCGTGGAGGTGGACGGCGGAGGGGGGAGGGGGAGGGGGGCACCGCCCCCGGTCAGGCGCTCAGGCGCTCGGTGGTGAGCAGAACCGGGTCAGGAGGCCTCGCGCTCGTGCGCCAGGCGGGCCCGCAGCTGGAGGACCGACTTGGTGTGGATCTGGCAGACCCGGCTCTCGGTGACGCCCAGGACGTCGCCGATCTCGGCCAGGGTGAGGCCCTCGTAGTAGTACAGGGTGAGGACCATCTTCTCCCGGTCGCCCAGCCGGTTGATGGTGGCAGCCAGGATGTGCTTCATCTCCTCCACCTCGTAGGCCGCCGACGGCCCCTGGCCCTTGTCGGCGATGGTGTCCCCCAAGGTGGCGCTCTCGCCCCGCTCGCCGCCCACCGACAGCACCTCGTCGAGGGCCACGATGCCCACGAAGGAGATCTGGGTGAACAGGTTCTGGAGCTCCTCCTCGCTGATGCCCAGCTCCTCGGCGACCTCGGAATCGGTGGGCGTGCGGAGGAGCTTGGCCTCCAGGGTGGCGTAGGCCTTCTCCACCGCCCGCGACTTGGCCCGGACCGACCGGGGTACCCAGTCGATGGCCCGCAGCTCGTCGATGATGGCGCCCTTGATGCGGGCGATGGCGTAGGTCTCGAACTTGATCTTGCGGTCGATGTCGAACTTCTCGATGGCGTCGATGAGCCCGAAGATGCCGTAGCTGACCAGGTCGGCGTGCTCGATGTTCTGGGGCAGGCCCACCGAGACGCGGCTGGCCACGTACTTGACCAGCGGTGAGTAGTGGACGATGAGGCGGTCCCGGGCGCGCCGGGAGGAGGTGGTCTTGTACTCCCTCCACAGTTGCTCGAGGACTCTCGGGTCTTCGTTCTCCACGCCAGTTCCGGGACCTGGGGTCGCGCCGAAGTGTAGGCCCGGTCCTCCGCCGCTCCGTCGATGGGCGCTTCGGGCGGGTGGCTCACGGTGGGCCCGACCGCTCCCACCAGCCGGCCTGGCTCCGGGCCCAGCCCTGCTGCTCGAGGTGGGCCAGGGCCACCGCCACCTCCGACGGGGACAGGCCGGTCTGGGACAGGACCCGGTCCATGCTGGCCGCCTCCCAGGTCAGCAACTCGAGCACGGCGGCGTCGGTGCCGGAGGGCCGGGGACGCGGGTCGGGCCGAGGGGGACGGGCCGCCCTCTCCAGGTCGAGGGCCACCAGGACGTCTCGGGTGTCGCAGGCCGGCGGGCAGCCCTCGGACAGCAGGCGGTTGGTGCCGGCCGAGGCGGGACTGCGCACCGGACCGGGCACGGCCATGACCGTGACGCTGCGGTCGGCGGCAGCCCGCACCGTGTGCATCGAGCCGCCCGCAGCATGGGACTCGACCACGACCAGCACGTCCGACAGGGCGGCGATGAGCCGGTTGCGAGCTGGGAACCGCCACGGTTCGGGCCGGGACCCGAGGGGCGCCTCCGACAGCAGCACGCCCTGGCCGGCCACCTCGGACCAGAGGCGGGCGTGGCGGCGGGGGTACACGACGTCGAGCCCACTGCCCACCACCCCCACCGGGCCGGCCCCCTCGCCGCGCCCGAGCAGGTGGCCGGCCACCGCCCCCTCGTGGGCGGCGCCGTCGATCCCGAGGGCCAGGCCCGACACCACGCTCACCCCCGCTTCGGCCAGCTCCCGCCCCAGCTGGCGGGCCACGTCCCGCCCGTAGCCCGTGGCCCGGCGGGTGCCGATGATGCCGACCCGGGGCTGCCCGGGCGCCAGC
>JBOGHQ010000325.1:0-2136 GCA_050744785.1 Acidimicrobiales bacterium
GCCCGGAGCGGGGGCGGAGCGGGCGGTGCCGCTGAACGGGCCCGGGTGACCAGGTGACGCTGCCCAAGCACGAGCGCATCGCCCGCCGCCTCGACGCCCTGGAGGCGGCCGGGGTCATCGCCTCCTGGAGGGCCGAGACCACACCGGCCGGGGCCACCCGGTGGCGGGTGGGCGGGCGCACCTACGACGTGCGTGCGGTGCGGGCCTTCATCGACGGCGCCCACGCCGGCGCCCGGGCCCGGCGCCCACCCAAGGAGGCCCGGTGATCTTCAGACGTGAGCCCGTGCTGTTCCTGGTGGCCGTGCAGGCCCTGCTGGGCCTGGCGGTGGCCTTCGGGGCCTCCCTCGACGGCGAACAGGTGGCGGCCGTCAACGCGGTGGCGGCCGCCGTGGCCGGCCTGTTCGCCCGCCAGCGGGTGACGCCCATGGCGGCGCCGATCCGGCCCCTGCGGCGGTAGACCTCGATCACACCGATGCACTGAACCCCCCGGCTCCGGCCGGGGGGTTCTTTGCGTCCACGGGCAGGTCCCACCCGCCCCGTAGCCTTGGCGGCGTGGAGCCGGCTGTGGACCTCGACGGCTACGTCCAGCTGGACCCGCTGCTCATCGAGCCCCTCGACCTCTACGGCGGCCGGGCCCGCCGGCGCCACATCGTGGCCGCCCTGGCCCGGGCCATGGAGCTCGACGACCGGCACGAGGTGCAGCGGGAGGCACCCGAGGTGGGCGCCTACCTGTGGGCCATGGTCGACCCCTTGCTGGACGTCCTGGCCGCCGGCCGGCCGCTGGCCCTCGACGAGCGGGCCCAGGAGGTGGCCAGAGAGGTGGCCGTGCACGGCAACGCCGTGGCCGCCCTGGCCGTACTGCTCGCCCTCGGCGCCGGCCCGGTGCGCTTTCCGGGCGGCTCCCTCGGCGATGTGTGCCACCAGGTCCACCAGGCCCTGCCGGCCCGGACCGAGGCGCTGGTGCTGGCGCTGCTGCGGCGGTGGGCCCGGGCGGGGTACATCCGTGACGTCTCGGCGGTCAGCTGAAGGCGGCGTACGATGGTCCGCGTGGCGACCATGCGCATGCGAGTCGAGCGGGTCGGCCTCGATCGCGAGAGCGCCCGGGGCCATGAGCTCGAGGTGGTGCTGCAGTCGGCGGACGGCACGCCGCGGATGACCATCGCCGGGGTGGCGAAGGACTGGCTGGCCGGCCTCGCCTACGGCGACGAGTTCGATGTCACGCTGGCGCCGGCATCGCCGGCCGCCTGAACACCGCCAGCGCCACGACGCCACACGACACCAGGCCGTAGAGCTCGAAGCCGCCCGCCTCGGCCTGGCCGAGCTCCCGGGCGAACACCTCCGGGCCCAGCTCCATCGACGCCTGCACCACCCGGTACTCGTGCATCGTCAGTCCTCCTCGTCGTCGAGGTGCGCCGCGGCCGCCTCGTAGTCAATCGACATCATCACCGACTTGAGCCGGCGGGCCGTGGTGCGGGTGTAGCCGGCGGTGGTCTCGGGCCGGGTGTGGCCAGCCCAATCCTGCGTGCTGCGCAGGTCTCCCGTCGTGTCGTTCGCCGTCGCTAGACACGTGTGCCGGAGCACGTGAGGCGGCACAGCGCCGACGCCGGCGAGCACCGCGACGGTCCTGGTCCATTCCCAAACTGTCGACGGAGTGATGTGAGGCCGTCCCCGTCCAGGGAAGACCCAGACCTCGCTCCGTCTCGGATGTGCCGCCAGGAGCTCGGCGACCTTCGGGCTCACCGGCAGAGACCTGGAGCGGTCCCCTTTACCGACGATGGTCACCCACCCATCGCGAAAGGCATCCCAGCGCAGGGTCGCCACCTCCTCACGCCGGAGCCCGAGGTAGAGCCCCAGCACGACCGCTAGTCCCTGTGGCCCGCCGAGCTCCCGGGCCGCCTTGGCCAGAATGCGGGCGTCGCCGGGCTCTAGCGCCCGGCACACCATTCGCGGTTTTGGCGGGACACGAATCGCGGCCAGCGGCGGGTTCCGACGCTTCGTGAAGACCCAGTACCGGGCCAGGGCGGCCCGCACGACGTTGCGGGTCGCCCACGTGCGAGGCAGCGTGTCGACATAGGCGGCCACACCCGAGGGGGGAAGCGTGCGCAGGTCCCACCCCTTCGCTGAGCACCATCGCTC
>JBOGHQ010000326.1:0-2950 GCA_050744785.1 Acidimicrobiales bacterium
AGCACGTGTAATTGCCCTCGAAATGATTGATGGGCATCCGCAGTATCTCGCCCGGCGTGGCGCCGGAGGTGAGCACGGATTTCGTGCTGTCCACCCGCACCTCCACGGTGGTGCACAGGAACTTGAGACCGGCGTTCTTCTGCAGTGCGCCCGGGAGCAGACCGGCCTCGGTGAGCACCTGGAAACCGTTGCAAATACCGACGACCGGTCCGCCGTCGGCGGCAAAGCGTCGCACCGCGTCCATCACCGGCGAGAAGCGGGCGATGGCGCCGGGGCGCAGGTAGTCGCCATGGGCAAAGCCGCCGGGGAGCACCACGACGTCGACAGCGGGGAGGGCGACGTCGCCGTGCCAGACGATGTCGGCCTTGCCGCCCGCCGCCTCCACCGCCTCCATGACGTCGTGCTCGCAGTTGGACCCCGGGAACAGCACCACACCCACGCAGGCGGTCATGCCGGCGTCACCTCCACCCGCGTGTCCTCGATCACCGGGTTGGCCAGGAAGCGCTGGCACAGCTCGTCCACGGTGGAGCGCGCCGTCGCCTCGTCGCCGGCCTCGATGCGGAAGCGGATGGCCTTGCCCACCCGCACTCCCTCCACCCCCTGGAACCCCAGGGCGGGCAGGGCCCGCTCCACGGTGGAGCCCTGCGGGTCGGCGATGCCGGGGCGGAGGCTCACCTCCACCAGGACGTCGAAGCGCGTGCTCATGGTGCTACTCCGTACCAGTCCGAGAAGCGCCGGCCCGTGATGCGCTCGTAGGCCACCAGGTAGCGCTCCCGCAGCGAGGCCACGACGTCGGCGGGCAGGCGGGGCGGCGGCGGTCTCTTGTCCCACCCGGACGCCTCCAGCCAGTCCCGCAGCGGTTGCTTGTCGAACGAGGGCGGCGTGGCGCCGGGCCGCCACTCCGACTCGGCCCAGAACCGCGACGAGTCGGGCGTGAGGACCTCGTCGCACAACGCCAGCTCGCCGTCGATGATGCCCAGCTCGAACTTGGTGTCGGCCAGGATCAGGCCCCGGTGGCCGGCCAGCCCGGCGGCGCGGGCGTAGCAGGCCAGGCTGATCTCCCGGGCCTGCTTGGCCACGTCGTCGCCCACGATCCGGCCTGCCTCCTCGAACGAGATGTTCTCGTCGTGCCCCGTCGTGGCCTTGGTGGACGGCGTGAACACCGGCTCCGGCAGCCGGGCCGACTCCTCGAGCCCGGTCGGCATGGGCGTGCCGTGGACGGTGCCGGCCGTGCGGTACTCCATCCACGCCGAGCCCGACAGGTAGCCGCGCACGATGCACTCGATCTGGAGCATGTCGGCCCGCCGGACGAGCATGGTGCGGCCCGCCGCGTCGGTCAGCTGTTGGGCCTCGGGGGGGAAGTCGGCGGGGTCCATGGAGACCAGGTGGCTGGGGGCGATGTCGGCCAGCTCCTCCAACCAGAACGCGGTCATGGCGGTGAGCACCCGGCCCTTGTCGGGGACGGGCTCCTCCATCACCACGTCGAAGGCCGACACGCGGTCGGAGGCCACGAACAGCAGACGGCCGTCGCCGGCGTCGTAGATGTCGCGGACCTTGCCGCTGTACAGGTGCTGCAGGCTCACTCGATGTCCTCCAGGTGGTCGAAGACCCGGCCGGCGTGGCGGACGGCCCGGGCCAGGTCGAAGGCCTCGTCGAGCGCCTCCGCAGGGAGGGTGACCTCGGGGTCGCCCTCCAGTAGGGTGCGGAAGCTCTTGCCCTGCTCCCAGGCCGCCATGGCGTTGCGCTGCACGATGCGGTAGGCCTCGTCACGGGTGAGCCCGGCCTCCACCAGCGCCAGCAGCACCGGCTGGCTGAACACCAGGCCGTGCGACCGCTCGAGGTTCTCCAGCATGCGGGCCGGATCGACCTCCATCCCCACCACCACTCGCGTCATCCGCCGGAGCAGGTAGTAGGTGAGGAGGGTGGCGTCGGGAAGAACGACCCGCTCCACCGACGAGTGGGAGATGTCCCGCTCGTGCCACAGGGCCACGTTCTCCAGCCCGGCGCCGAGGTAGCCCCGGAGCACCCGGGCCAGCCCCGACAGCCGCTCCACCGTGATGGGGTTGCGCTTGTGGGGCATGGCCGAGGAGCCCTTCTGGCCGGCGCCGAAGGGCTCGAACACCTCGCGGACCTCCGTTCGCTGGAGGTGCCGGACCTCGGTGGCCATCAGCTCCACCCCGGCGCCGGCCGAGGCGCACGCCCACAGCAGCTCGGCGTGGCGGTCGCGGGCCACCACCTGGCTGGACGGCACCGGGCGCAGGCCAAGGGCCTCGCACACCTGGTGCTCCACCTCGGGGTCGACGTTGGAGTAGGTGCCCACCGCCCCGGACAGCTTCCCCACCGACACCGCCTGGCGGGCGGCCCGGAGCCGGGCCCGGTCGCGGTCGGCCTGGAGGCACCAGAGCGCCAGCTTGGCGCCGAAGGTGGTGGGCTCGGCGTGCACGCCATGGGTACGGCCCGCCATGGGCGTGTCCCGCAACTCGAGGGCCCGCACCTTGAGGGCGGCAACCAGGCCGCCAGACGCCTCGACGAGGAGGCCGGCGGCCCGGGCCAGCGTGGCCCCCAGGGCGGTGTCCACCACGTCCGACGAGGTGAGCCCGTAGTGGACCCAGTTCCCCTCCGGCGGGCCGATAGCCTCCTGCACCACGTCCACGAAGGCAGCCACGTCGTGGTCGGTGACCGCCTCCCGCTCGCTCACTCGCCGCACGAGCTGGGCGTCCGCCACCGGCGCCCGCTCCCGCACCGCCACTGCGGCCGGCTCGGGCACCACGCCCAGGCGGGCCCACGCCTCCACGGCCAGGACCTCCACCTCCAGCCAGGTGGCCAGCCGGGCCTCGTCGGTCCACAGCCCCGCCATCTCCGGCAGCGAGTACCGCGGGATCACGGCCTCACCCCCGTTCCCGAGTAAATAAGGTCCGGAATCCGGACCTTATTTACTCGGGAACGGGTC